>JAKQKW010000293.1 GCA_029560455.1 Candidatus Rifleibacteriota bacterium | reverse complement strand
CGACACCGAAGCAAGCTCCATTATCAGAACTGTTCCAGCGGTATCTTTGACTTCTGATATCCGCGATTTCACAACTCTCTGCGAAAACTATCCGCCAGAAGTCATAACCCGAATGCTCAATCATCACTTTGAGCAGATGAGTCGGATCATTATTTCGCATGGCGGCGAAGTCGGCAGATTCGTCGGTGATGCAATCGAGGCATCCTTTCCATGCACCGGCGGCAACCCGGAAACGACGGTTGAGCAGGCCATAAGAGCCTCGGTCATGATGCTGCAGTCGATGCAGATTATCAATAACGACCGGGCCACACAGGGATTGTTTTCATACAGAATCGGAATCGGTCTCGCTTATGGCACCACAAGCTTCTTTCCGGCCGGCAGACGTTCGAACCGCACTGAAGTGATGCAGATCGGGGAGGCACTGAAAAGATCGTCACAGCTCGAGGCATTGAGCAAACATTTCCCAGAAATGCCTCTGGTTATGGATAAAGCGACAGCCGATTTTCTGGGCAAAGCCGGCAGAAAACTGCCCCGCATCAAAGAAGAAAATATCGACGACACCAGATGTTTTGTATTCGCAACCAGAGATCCTATAGAAGATTTTTTAAGCTTCCCGGTGTCGGACGATCTTTTGAAAAGCAGCGAGCATACGGTTTCACCTGAGAAAAATGCGGCAGTAAAAGATTTCGACCGGCAAAAACAAAAATTTCAATCGCTCAGAATCAGTTTTCTTAAAGGTGCTGCCCTTTTCTGTCTGCCACTGCTGATCTGCGGCCTCGGAATCATGCATGGTTTCAACACTTTCCGTGAAGCATCGATCAGAAATACCCGTTCAGAGAATATCAGCATACTCAAATCCGCCGGGGCCCTTCACGACCGGCTGGAACTGGCTGCAATCCGGCTGAACAGTGAAATCACGAATTTCTGCCGTGATCTTGATGCAACCACAGAGAAATCCTTCGCCGAAAAGCGCCGGCAACTTAAAAGAACGCTGCATGATGAGCTTAAAGCGACCGGACTGAACCCGAGACATATAATTTTCACCGGCCCGCCGGGTGCTGAAAAACAGAAAATTTCAAACAATCTAAGCCTGGAAAAGCGCCTCAGAATTCTGCTCGATGATTGTCTGCGCTGCTATGGTTCCAGTCTCAATCGCTATCTGCTGCCCACCCCCGAGGCAATGGAAGTTTTACACGGTTCAGTGTCAGACATAGCCCTTTCCAGAGACAATCGTGGCAATTTTATTCCGGGCGTGATTGCCTCAGAAAGTTGCCTGATTTTCTGGCAACCGATAATCAATCCGGGGGCTATCCAAAAATCGGCAATGATCAGATATCTCTATCCAGCCCCCGACAATTGGCAACTGAGGCATTACGGGCTTTTCGACAATGCACTGCTGCCACAGTTTCTTCTGGGCGGTGTGATGATTGTCTGCCAGAAGCCTGAAAACGGTTCGGAATTGAATTATCGCCCGCACGGAACTTCTGCAGGCTTTGCTGAACTGAATCTAAGTAACGGCGTTCTCCGCCACAATTTATCAGAAAAACACCCGCTGCTGCCGGTTAAAGAGAATCAACAGACGGCCAGTCTTTCAGAGAAGCTTCTGGCGCTTTGTCACAGGTCTGAAACATCTGCAACAGAAATAATCGCCGATAAAATACTCATTAATAATAAAGAAAAAAAATTGCTTATGGCTTTTAACAGCCCCGACAGAGAGCTTGAGACCGGAAAATTCTATTTAACGCTCTTTCTGAGTATCCTGGCAATCATGGCCGTAATCCTGGCAATCTCATGGTTTCTGGGAACACGCGAGGAAGGTCTGGCAGTTAAAGTTGAATGGCAGATTTTTGCAAGTTTCATCGGGGTTATTCTGGTGCCGGCAACCGGGGTTATTCTGCTCATCTGCCTTATTTATGGCGGCTGGAAGCAAAATCTGCTTGAAAATCACAAATCAGAATTTCTTCAAAGAGTTGCCAGAATTGAAGAAAAAATACATTTAAGCCAGCATGAAATACCCAGAAGATTGCAGAACATGCTGCAGAACGCTGCGAAAAATCATTTCGCTATTTCTTCGCCAACCTTTGCATCTTCTGCATCCGCATCGATCGAATTAAGAAGATTCCTTACCGGCTTTTTCACCGACGTCGTCCAGATACGCCGTGGCTACGGGATCAATGCTCTCATGATCGAGTTTGCTGCCGGACCAGGAGAATTTCTGCAGATAAACGGCAATTTTGCCGAAGATTCCGAACCTATGAAAAACACTTTCTCCTTCTTTACGGGAAGGGTTATAGAGAGATTGAGAGGCAACAATTTTGCTCTGAGTCGAAAAAGAGATGCAAGACAGATCGTCTTGCAGGAAATGACGACCGAGATGGTCTTTGAGGTTCTTGCATCGACTTTCGGCGAAAATACCATCCACGACATCCTTTTTGGTCAGGGAAAAGGGATTTCGCTGTTCGGTGGCGTTTCGAAAGATATCATTCACCAGATTTTCTTCCCCGATTCGCTGACCCCCGAAGGAGTAATTCTTCTCGTTCTATCTCAATTTCACAGTGACAAATTTGCACTGGCCCGTATTCTCGCTTCCAGCTTTTATAGCCCGAACTCAGATCCGCTCGCTTTCGAGATACATGTCATCAACCGCATTAACCCAGGATTGCCCGTTCTGCCGGAAACAGGCGAAAGATATCCTTTTCTGCGCGACATCGGCCGACAGGCAAAAGTAATCGGGCATATCGAAAGAACCGTGAATTATGAAGGCGAAGATTATTTCGTCACGACCTGTCAGAGTAATGCCTTTCCCCAGTTCATTTTTCTTGGAAGCAGCAGGCTTTCAGCCTTTTCTGACTATATCAATCAGAGACTTATCTGGTTCGCGGCAATGCTGCTGTTTTTCATTATCGCCCTTTCTTTTCTGGCAATGCAGACAGCTGCCGATATAACCGGTCCGCTGAAAATGCTTTTGAAGTCGATCAACAGGGTCAATTCAGGCGATTTCAACTTTTCTCTGACGTTTCATCGCCATGATGAGCTGGAAAACATCGCAATCGCTTTTTCAGAGATGGTTAAAAAGCTGGCAGAAAAAGAAACCCTGGCGCGCATGGTCTCCCAGAGTGCTTCACAGATGGCCGCTTCAGAAGAAAGCGAAAATGAAGCAAGAAAAGGGCACAAACGCACTGCGGCTGTGGCATATATCGGCATTGCTGACTTCGCCGGATTTCTTAAAAATTCAGACAATGAAATGATAAGAAACGGCATCGATGAATGGGTTACGGTTGTCTGCCAGAAGGTTATCGAAGCCGGCGGCGAAGTCGACAAAATCATGGAAGGAAAGATTCTGGCAGTCTTTTTTGCCAGCTCAGATACGAATTCTACTGCAAAACAGTTTATTGCCAGGGCCTTCACTGCCGCTGCTGAGATCTGTCTGAGTAACCACGGCAGTCTGAAAACCTTATGCGGCATCCATGCCGGCGAAGTTATCGCCGGGTTGATGGGCAGTCAACAGCGCCGCGATTTTACCGTAATCGGCGACCCCGTAAACCTTGCCGCCCGCTGCTTTTCACAGGCAGACGCGTTGCGGCAGAACACCGCCATTGTAGCGACCGAAGAGGCGACAGCTGGCCTGCCAGACGGCCTAAAAGCCAGCGATCTCGGCCATTTTTCAATCAAAGGCAAAAAAGACTCCCGCCGCCTGTTCAGCATCAGCAAAGCCTGAACATATCGGCTGATAGGCCGAAGCTGCCTCTTCACAAAGATAACCAGTTGAACCCAAGTGCCTGCTGGGCAATATTTAACAATTCACCAATAATTGCTGATCAGCAACCCGTTTTAGACGGTCCGTAGAACCGGTTAATTGGCTTTAATTTTACAACCATCAAGCAAAAAGCCCGCTGAAAGCATTTTTCAGCGGGCCTGTTGCAGATTCAAATCAGAATTTCTGATTATTCTCCGGCGGGAAGATCGTAGAGAATGTCATCCCACGGATGGCGGTAGAGTTCAGCCTTCTGGCGGCACTGATCCATGTAGTGACCGATCATGCCGATGGTGCGGCCGAGCAGGAACAGGCCGTTAAGACCGCCGCTGTTGACCACGGTCTGAATTCTTTCTTCATCCCAGCCGAGGCCGTACATCATATCGACCGAAAGAACGCCGATGGCGCCGTCGACATTGAGAATCAGGGTGTCTTTTTTGGCGGTGGTCAGCTGTTCGACTTCGAGCGCGTAATCGAGCAGTTTCGTGCGCGGGAAATGCTTGCGGGCATACTGTTTGAGCAGTTCAACGCGCATATCTGGGTTCTTCAGGCTCTTGATGCGATGACCGATACCCTGAATCTTGATGTTTTTCTTCTTCAGGTCGGCAATGAACGCATCAGGCGACTGACCGGCATCCTGGGCGGCCTTGAACATCAGAGCAGCACCGGCAACCGCGCCACCGAAGCGCGGACCGATTGTCAGAATACCGGAAGCGACGGCACTCATCAGATCCTTGCCGGCGCGGGCGGTAACGATGGTATTGTGGGCACCAGAAACGGCCGGGCCGTGATCGGCGCAGAGCTTGAGCACGATTTCCATGAATTCGGCGGCCCATTTCGGCAGGCGTTCTTTGAACCAGAGCAGGCCGATGGTTTCACCGACCGAATAATTTTCGCCGATGACCTTGCTGATCTTGTGACCGGCATAGAGCAGTTCGTCTTTTGAATCGTCAGAAATGGTGCAGGTGAAGCTGGTCGGCTTGCGCACCATATTGCGGGCAACCGCTTCGGCGTAATCCATCGGAATCACCGGTGGTTCGACTTCGGCAGCCGGCTTGATGACGCCCTTTTTGACCAGACCTTCGTAAGTGGCTTTGATTGCCTTGTCGTAATCATCGAATGATTCGGGCACCACGACGCCGACTTCACGCAGAGCCGCGTTCTTGGCTTCAGCTGTTTCGCGGCTGGCATCGGCCTTGGCGCCGGCGTGACCAAACTGAATGCCCTTCGGCATGTATTTGATCGAAGTACCGGTAACCCACATCACCAGAGGCTTCTTGATCTTTTTGGTTTTTACCGCTTCAACGATTCTCCATTCTTCTTCGCCGCCGACTTCGCCAAGGCAGACGAGCATCTTGATCGCCGGGTTGGCTTCGAAGCGCAGCAGATGTTCGAGCAGAGTCGAACCGGCATAAGCGTCGCCGCCGATGGCGATACCTTCGTTGAGGCCATCGGTGTTCAGGGCAATGATGTTGTAGGCTTCATTCGACATGCCGCCTGATTTGCTGACGAAACCGACCGAGCCCGGGCGATGCAGCTTCGATTCGATGATGCTTTCGATGGTACCGCCGGTATTGGCGACCTTGAAAGCGCCGGCAGCGATGCCACCAACGGTGGCCGGGCCGATGATGACCTTGCCGCGTTCGATGGCGACGGCACGCAGATGGCGGGCCTGGCGTTCGGGCATACCTTCGGCGATAACGACGATGGTGCGCAGTTTCGGTTCGTTGAGGCCTTCCATGGTGGTGTCATAAGCGCTTCTGAAAGAGGCGAAGTTGATCATGACGTCGATGTCGGGGTGCTTCTTCAGGGCGGTTTTCACATCGGGGTAAACCGGAATGAAAATTTCTTTTTTGCCCCAGAAAACTTTTTCTGAGCCGAATTTACCCGGGTCAACGAGAGCGGCTACCGACGGGGTGGTTCTGCGGCAGCAGTAGTCGAAATCGAGCATGCGCTGAACTGCTTTGGTCTGCATGCCGTAAATCAGAGAGGTCGTATTTTTATCGAAAAGCAGATAATCTGGTCTTTTTTTCATGGCATTACTTTCCTTTACCAGTTTTCAGGGCGTCTGAAACGACGCGGGTCATGTGATATTCGGGGCC
>JAKQKW010000292.1 GCA_029560455.1 Candidatus Rifleibacteriota bacterium | reverse complement strand
GCCGAGCAGCAGCACGAAAATTGTCGTCTGAATGACCGCCCGACTGCGGTCTTCGAAGTAGCGGTTCGAGAAGACCATCCGCAGAATACCGATCTGTTGCTTCGTCTGCGGGCTGGTTACCGGGTTGGCGACGACGACGGTGGCGGGCAGGTGCAGGTAGCCGGTCTGACTCTGACTCATGTGCGGTGCCGCTTCCGCGAGCTTGTTCATGTCGGTGTCGAGAATCTGCACCGAAATCAGATCATTGTTCGGAATCGTCTCGGAAGTCATCGCCTTGACCATGTTCTCGAGGCCGGCGTGATCGTTTTCGCTGATATACCTTACCACGTGCGGCTCGACCGCTTTGACCAGCGTCATGCCCCGGGCGCTGACATGGACCTCGCTGAGCTCGCGCCAGCGGGCCAGATCGCTGCCGGCCATCAGGAACACGACAATTGCCAGCAGCAGCAGCAGCATGCTGAAAAGTTTGATTTTGAAGACCGGCCGCCGGGGTGGGGTTGCGGCCAACGGTGTTTCTTTCTGGTTCATGATTTGACTCCGGTTTCAGAAGCACCTGATGCCTCAGGTGCCGTGCCGGTCGATACCGTATTGTCGTTGCCGTGGCTTACTGCCGCGGCTTTTCGGCGTTCGGCCGTTTCACTTTCGAGAAAGCGCAGAATGTTTTTCACGGTTTCTTCGAGTTTCTGCCAGGCATTTTCTTTCAGGGAGATGAAGCTGCCGTCGATTTTTGCCCGGTGCAGTTTCAGCATTTCAGCCTTTTGCAGACTGCGTTCGACGAGTTTGTAGCTGATGCCGGCCGGAAACTTCGCCTGCCCCGAACCGAAATCAGTGGTAATAACCGTCTTGCCGGCGCTGAAAGAGATCAGTGAGCGGTAGGGGCCTTTTTTTACTTCAGTGTCGAGCAGCAGCCCGAGAGTCTTGCCGTCTTCGCTGAGCATTGCAATACCCCAGGCCTGGAACAGCGGCAGCTCGATCAGTGGCATCCGCAGATTGCCATGAAAGCTGAAGCCCGCTTCGATAAAGGGCTGTTTCAGTTCTTCGTTAAAAATACCGCCGCCGGGGATTGCCTGCAGCTGCTCGTCAGAAAGCAGCTCGACCCGGAAAAATGCCTGTTTTGAAGCCGGCTTGCCTGGTTTCATCAGTGAAAATCTCGTTGGCAGCGGGTGCATTATTGCCGTCGTGAAAAAATACAGCATGCCGCTGCCGAATATCGCCATTTTGCCGACCGGCCCGCTGGCAGTAAAAAACCACCAGTACCAGCCCCCGAAAATCGCGGTGGTAATGGCAACTCTTTTCAGCAGTGTCGAGCCACCGTAAGCTGGCAGCCGCGGTGCGATGTATTTCTGCAGCAGATACGAAGCCCGCACCAGGTTGACGACCCAGGCACAGAGAAATGCGAGCTTGAGACCCTGCACCGCTTCGAGGTTGCTGCTGTGCGTGTAGACAAAGGCCGCAGCCAGCAGATAGGCGGGCAGAATCGAAATCAGCCGGTAAAACTGGTAAAAACGCGCGACCTTTTCCCGGCCTTTGACCGAAATCTGCACGTCGTCCCAGCCCTTGGTGAACTCGAGCCTGATGCGGCCGAGGGTGTAGTTGTTGATCGCGTCGCCCATGAAAATCGGGGCGAAAGCAAGCACCGCCAGAGCCGTTTCTATGATACCTTCGGCCCACTCATTGCGGGCCAGCGCCACCCATACTGCGGTGCAGCCGACGAAGGTCGTTAAGTTACAGGTCAGGCCAAGAAAAAAGACCGTTTTGAGTTTATCGAAACTCGTGGAACTGGAAGTGAGTTGATTCATCTGCTTCATGATAACACCCCGGCCGGTGTTTTGCACCCCATAAAATTATTGTTGCTTTTTTTTGCCGCATCTGCTACAATCACCTTCACGTTACGGGGCGTAGCGCAGTTGGTAGCGCGCATGGTTCGGGACCATGAAGTCGCTGGTTCGAGTCCAGTCGCCCCGACCCCCAGAAGCCGTCTCATCCGAGACGGCTTCTTTCGTATTTCCGGTCTAATATTATTAAGGCATGTCAGCCGATTGCATAAGCGTCGCTTGTCGAGCACTCCATAATCCCCTGCAAACGATGCCGCTAAGACCGGACGTTTTGCCTGGAGGGCAAAACGCGGGCGATTGCCGCAGGATGCGGCTTAGAGCCCGTGTTCCGGTCGTGCGAGCAGAGTGAGCAACTGGGATTATGAGAGGGCGAAGATCGCAGAGCGTTGCAACGGCTGACATGCCACAATTATGTATAGGATTTCTCACTATTGATTGTTTATGGTTAATTTTAGTAGTAAAATTGCCGGAAAATTAACCCGGGGGAATCTATGACTGCGACTCTGAAATGCTTTAAAGCCTACGATGTGCGCGGGCGCCTGCCCGACGATCTCAATGAAGACATCGCCTACCGCATCGGCCGCGCCTACGCTGAATTTCTCAAGCCTGAAAAGGTCGTGGTCGGCCGCGACATCAGACACAGCAGCCAGAAGCTCTGCCATGCACTCAGTGACGGCCTGATGGCCGGCGGCGTCGATGTCTTCGATATCGGCCTCTGCGGCACTGAAGAAATCTACTTTGCCACCTTCAGCGAAGGCTTCGACGGCGGCATCATGGTCACCGCCAGCCATAACCCGATCGACTACAACGGCATGAAATTCGTTCGCCATGGCTCGCGCCCGATCAGCGGCGACGACGGTCTGAACAATATCCGCGATCTCGCTGCCGCCGGCGACTTCGCCGACGTTAAATTTCATGGCACCACGACGCGCATCGACCTGAAACAGAAATACCTCGAACATCTGCTCGGTTACGTCGATGCAAAGAAACTCAAACCGCTTAAAATCGTCGTCAACCCCGGCAACGGCTGTGCCGGCCCGATCATCGACCTGCTCGAAAAACATTTGCCCTGTAAATTCATCAAAGTGCATCACCAGCCTGACGGAAGCTTTCCGAACGGCATTCCGAACCCGCTGCTGCCCGAAAACCGTTCAGCAACCGCCGAGGCCGTGATTGCCCACGGTGCCGACTTCGGCATCGCCTGGGACGGCGATTTCGACCGCTGCTTCCTGTTCGACGAAAAGGGCGGCTTCATCGAAGGCTATTATATCGTCGGCCTGCTCGCCGAAAGCTTTCTCAAACAGCAACCCGGCGCCCGCATCATTCACGACCCGCGCCTGACCTGGAACACCATCGACATCGTGCGGCAGGGTGGGGGAACCCCGGTGATGAGCAAGACCGGCCATGCCTTCATCAAGGCCCGCATGCGCCAGGAAGACGCCGTCTACGGCGGCGAAATGAGCGCTCACCATTATTTTAAGGATTTCGCCTACTGCGACAGCGGCATGATCCCCTGGCTGCTTGTCTACGGCCTGATCAGCGCCACCGGCAAAGGCCTCGGCCAGCTCGTCGCCGAGCGGCAGGCGAAATTTCCGGCCAGCGGCGAAATCAACCGCCGCGTCGACGACCCGAAAGCCCTGTTCGCCACCGTGCGCAGCCGCTACGCCGCCGGCGCCGTCAGCATCGACGAAACCGACGGCATCAGCATCGAACACCCCGACTGGCGCTTCAACCTGCGCGCCTCGAACACCGAACCGGTCATTCGCCTCAACGTTGAATCCCGCGCCGACGAGAACCTGATGCGCACCCGCACCGAAGAACTCCTCACCCTGATCGCCGGCACCCCCGCCTGATAAGTCTGAATCCAGGATTAACAATGCCGCATGGCCGCTCCGAAAATCTGCTAGAATTGTAGTGGAGGTTATTATGAAAAGTGCAGAACTGTTAAAAGAAATCAAGAAACTGAGTCTTGCTGAAAAACTGCTTTTGGTTGAGGATGTCTGGGATTCGATAGCGCAGGAGAACGAAGTTCCTCCGCTTCATGAATGGCAAAAAAGAGAACTTGACCGTCGTCTCTCCGAGTATCAGAAGGGCGGAGTAGAAGTAATTGAAGCTTCAAAAGTTTATGAGGATCTGAGAAATCGTTATAAATGAATTTAAAATATACAAAAAATGGCACGGAGGATCTTGAAAGCGCCTTTTTGTGGTATGAAAGGCAAAGAAACGGGCTTGGTTTTGCTTTTCTTGAGTGTGTTGAGGCTGCTTCAAACGGAATTCTTCTTTTCCCGGAAATGTATGAAAAAGTTTATGGAAATTTTCGCAGGTGTTTAATAAGAAGATTTCCTTTTTCAATTTTTTATACTGTTGAACAATCTGAAATAATGGTGCATGCCATTCTTGATAACCGTATAAATCCTGAGAAATGGCCAAAATAAATTTACACAATAAAGTTTTCTACTTATCTGAAAAATATTATTGAGGAATGAAGAATGAATAAAATAATACCCGTTATCTTGTCTGGTGGGGCAGGGACACGGCTCTGGCCACTGTCGCGCGAGCTTTACCCGAAGCAGTTTCTGCCGCTCGCGGGCTCACACACCATGATCCAGGAAACCCTGCTGCGGCTCTCGGGCCTGGCTGATCTCGGGGCGCCGATTGTCATCTGCAACGAAGACCACCGTTTTCTTGTCGCCGAACAGATGCGCCAGATCGGCTGCAACCCGGCGGCCATCGTTCTCGAACCGGTCGGTCGCAACACCGCCCCGGCCGTTGCCGTCGCCGCCCTGCACAATGAAAAGAGCGACGAAGTGCTGCTGGTGCTGCCGGCCGATCACGTCATCAAAAATCAGGCCGCTTTTCATGCTGCGATCAAAAAAGGCCTGCAGGCCGCCCTCACCGGAAAACTCGTGACCTTCGGCATCGTGCCGACCGCACCCGAAACCGGTTACGGTTACATCAGAGCCGGTAAGGCCGACAAAAAGGCCGAAGCCCTGCCGATCGACGCCTTCGTTGAAAAACCCGATCTGGCAACCGCGCAGAAATACCTGAAAGCCGGTAACTATTTCTGGAACAGCGGCATGTTCATGTTCAAACCTTCGGTGCTGCTCGCCGAAATGAAAAAGCACAACCCGAAGATCGGCCCGGCATGCAGCAAGGCTCTCAAGGCCGGCAACCGCGACGCTGATTTCCTGCGCCTCGAAAAAGAAGCTTTTGCCGCGAGTCCGTCGATTTCGATCGACTACGCGGTCATGGAAAAAACCAGCCTCGGCGCCATGATTCCGCTCGATGCCGGCTGGAACGACGTCGGTTCGTGGTCAGCTCTTGCTGACGTCAACCCCGCCGATGCCGCCGGCAACGTCGTTAACGGTGATGTGCTCACCGCCGGTGTGAAAAATTCGTGCATTCTCGCTTCGAATCGTCTCGTCGCCGCCGTTGGCATCGAAGATCACGTTATTGTAGAAACGACTGATGCCGTTCTTGTTGCGCACAAGAATAAAGTTCAGGATGTCAAGAGCATCGTCGATCAGCTGCGTGGCGCCAAACGCTGCGAAGCGGTCAACCACCGCCGTGTCAACCGCCCCTGGGGCACCTATGAGACGATCGACCTGTCTGACCGTTTCCAGGTCAAGCGTATTACCGTCAATCCCGGCGCCACTCTGTCGCTGCAGATGCATTATCATCGCGCCGAGCACTGGGTTGTCGTTAAAGGTACTGCAAAGATTACCAAAGGCAACGAAGTGATCGTTCTCAGCGAAAACCAGTCGACCTATATTCCGCTCGGGCAGACACATCGCCTCGAAAACCCCGGGCGCATTCCGCTCGAACTGATCGAAGTGCAGAGCGGCAGCTACCTCGGCGAAGATGATATTGTCCGCTTCGAAGACACCTACGGCCGCGCCTGACCGGCCGGCATAAAAAAAGCGGCGCCAGTCTCAACGACTGACACCGCTTTTTTTATGCCAATTACTTCACTTCGACCGGTTTTTTGTCGACGAGGTTGAACATGCCGTCGGCGTATTTCCAGGTGTAGAGACCTTCGATTGGGCTCTGACCGGCTTCTGATGGGTAGATCAGGCCGAGAGCAACGAGGCTGCCGTCTTCTTTGACGAGCATGTCGTCACCGCTTTCGTGTCTGATGTCAGATACGAGGTTTTCGGTCGAGAGTTCGGCATCAACCGGGTTCAGAAACTTCACGGCGGCGAATTTGCCGGCGGCGGCATCGTATCTGAAGACATACAGGCCGCTGGCTTTCGGGCCGTAGAAGGCTGAAACGAGGATTTCAGGGTTGCCGTCAGCGTCGAAGTCGTGGCTGGCAAGGCCGACAGCCTTGTCGCCCATCATGAACAGCTTTTCTTCTGAACCGAGGTTTTCTGATTTGAAGATTTCCTTGCCGTCGGCGCCGAGAACTTTCAGAACGACGCCATTTTCATCGAGGTGTTTTTCGACGGTCAGGGCGCCTTCGATGGCTTTCAGCTGCAGCTTTTCGCTGGCGGTAACGGCAGCGCTGGCGCTGCTGATATTAAACATTGAAACGCAGAGTGCAAATGCGATGAAAAGCTTTTTCATTTTATACTCCTGATTATGAAGGCCTGGTCAGTTATTATACTGATAAAGGTTGTTCGATTTCATGATGCTGATCAGCTTGCTGGCATATTCGGGGTCGGTGGCATAGCCGGCTCTCTGCAGCTCACGGGCAAACTGGTCAGGGTCATTCTTCACGGCCATGGCTCTGGCATAGCGTGAGTTCTGCAGCAGGCGGCCATGATCTTCGATCGATTCCTGCCAGCTGTTGTATTTTCTGAAGTTGGCATTTTCGGTTACCCGGCGGCCATTGACGACTTCTTCGGTCGGCACTCTGACCGAACCGGCGGGGCCGGTGCCCTTGATGCCGAAAAGGTTTTTCGCATCGCCGATGGTCGAAGAGCCCCAGCCGGTTTCAAGAGCTGCCTGGGCCAGAATGATCGAGGCCGGAACCCCTGATTTTCTGCTTGCTTCACGGGCGACCGGGCCAAACAGTCTGGTGAATTCAGACGGCGACAGACGCCCACCCCGGTAGTTGGCGAGGGCGGCTTCAGCGGCACTGGTGTCCGTATTGGTAGCGGTGCTCGTCGAAGTGTTGGTAGCAGTGCTTGTCGAGGTAGTTGTGCTGGTACCGACTTCTTCGTCATCGGTCGGGTTGGTAACGGTTACCGAAGCGTTGTTGGCATCAGTTTCGGTTCTGGTCGCCGTGGCGGTTGCCGTATTGTTGGTGGTCGTATCGGTATTGGTCGAATTCACCGTATTTGAAACGGTATCGATAACCTCTTTGATCGCCGGAATTGCCTTTTGCACGCCTTCTGCGACCTTCTGGATGACGTCGAGGATCTTGCTGGCATCGCAGCCGGTCATGAAAAACGACGAGATAACCATCAGCAGAACCGCGAATCTTTTGCATTGCCTCATAAAATTAACCTTTCAGAAAAAGATTTTATAATTTCAAAATTTACACCAATTATACGCTACCCGTTAACCGATGGTAACAAATTTTCTTTTTGTTGCCCGCCGCCCCCAAATCTGCTAAAAGTACCGCCATTATTTAAAATGTAATTTATTTTGAATAAACCCTGACACAAGGCCCGGGGAGAAGTCGGGATTGCTTTTTCGTAAGCTTGTGAGCGAAGCGAATCGCTGGAGAAAAAGCAACCCGACTGATAGACCGGGCCGGGGAACCTGTTAAGTTCTGTTTCGAAGTAAAATATTTAAGGCAAATTAAGGGGAATGATCATGAAGATTATCGTTACTGGCGGTGCCGGTTTTATTGGTTCAGCAGTCATCAGGCATCTGATCAAGAATACCGACCATCAGGTGCTCAATCTCGACAAACTGACCTACGCCGGCAATCTCGCCTCGCTCAAAGAGGTCGAAGGCTCAGATCGCTACCGCTTCATGCAGGCCGACATCTGCGATCGCAACGCCGTCGACCAGGCGTTTGCCTCGTTCAAACCCGATGCAATCATGCACCTGGCGGCAGAGTCGCACGTCGACCGCAGTATCGACGGGCCGGCCGCCTTCATTCAGACGAACATTATCGGCACCTACACCCTGCTCGAAGCCGCCCGCAGCTATGCGAAAGACCACCCCGACTTCCGCTTTCACCATATCAGCACCGACGAAGTTTACGGCGACCTCGAACTCGACGACAGCCTGTTCACCGAAGAGACCCCCTACGATCCGAGTTCTCCCTATTCAGCGAGCAAGGCGAGTTCTGACCACCTGGTTCGCTCATGGCAGCGCACTTTCGGCCTGAAGGCTCTGATCACCAACTGCTCGAACAATTACGGGCCGTATCATTTTCCTGAAAAGCTGATTCCGCTCGTCATTCTCAACGCTCTCGAAGGCAAGCCGCTGCCGATCTACGGAAAAGGCGATCAGATCCGCGACTGGCTCTATGTCGAAGACCACGCCCGGGCTTTGTGCAAAGTCTGCCTGCAGGGCAAGCCCGGTGAAACCTATAACATTGGCGGCCACAACGAGAAGCAGAACATCGAGGTTGTAAAAACCATCTGCGCTATCCTCGACGACCTGAAACCCCGCGCTGACGGTAAAAAATACGTTGAGCAGATAACCTTCGTCGCCGACCGCCCCGGCCACGATATGCGTTACGCCATCGACGCCGGCAAAATCGAACGCGAACTCGGCTGGAAACCGGTCGAAACCTTCGAAACCGGCCTGCGCAAAACCGTGCAGTGGTATCTCGACAATAAATGGTGGTGGGAACCCCTGCGCGAAAAATACCAGCGCGAACGCCTCGGCCTGAAAAAATAAGCCAAGACTACAGCCGCCAGTATCTGATGCCCAGTTCTGCGGCCTTATCCTGATCGAAAACGCCCCTGACGTCTATAACAACGGGGGCGGCTTCTTTTCTGCAGAAACCGGCGAGTTTTTCGAGCGAAAGTTCGCCGAAACACTGGTGCGGCACCGCCAGAATCACCGCATCGACGGGCGGCAAAGACGTGATAGACGGTATAACTTCGTGGCCGTATTCCCGGCGCACCGTTTCAGCATTGGCGAGCGGATCGTGAATCAGGGTTTCGACCATGTATTCGTCGAGTTCTCTGATAATGTCGAAAACTTTACTTCTTCTGATGTCGGCGACATTTTCTTTGAAAGTCAGCCCGAGAATCAGCACTTTCGCGCCTTTGACCGCTTTCCCGGCTCTGATGAGTTTTTTGACGGTGTTTTCGGCGACGAACTTGCCCATGCTGTCGTTGATGCGGCGCCCTGAAAGAATGACTTCGGGCCGGTAGCCGACCTCTTCGGCCTTGTAGGTGAGATAGAAGGGGTCGACGCCGATACAGTGGCCGCCGACCAGCCCCGGGAAAAACTTCAGAAAATTCCATTTCGTGCCGGCCGCCCGCAATACCGCCTGCGTATCGATGCCTAGGCGATGAAAAATGATTGCCAGTTCATTCATCAGCGCGATATTGACGTCGCGCTGCGTGTTTTCGATGACCTTCGCCGCCTCAGCAACTTTTATCGACGGGGCGCGGTAGACCCCAGCCTCGACGATGCGGCCGTAAACACCGGCAACCAGGTCGAGGGTTTCGTCGTTGCAGCCCGAAACGATTTTGGTGACCTTCTGCAGTCGGTGCTCGCTGTCACCGGGGTTGATGCGTTCCGGGCTGTAACCGACACAGAAGTCACGCCGGTATTGCATACCCGAATGTTTTTCGAGCAGCGGCACGCATTCGTCTTCGGTAACGCCGGGGTAAACCGTCGATTCATAAACAACCACAGTCCGAGCCGGCATGTTACTGCCAACCGTCGCCGAACTGGTTTTTAAATGTGTCAGATCTGGCTGGTTATTGCGGTCGACCGGCGTTGGCACCGAAACGACAATAAAATGGCATTCGCGCAGTTTCGCCGGATCGGTCGTGAATTCGATACTGGCACCCTGCGGCGCGAAATCTGCAATTTCGCCGGTCGGGTCGATGCCTTTGTTCAACAGTTCAATTTTTTCACTGTCGATGTCGAACCCGACCACCGCAAACTTTTCAGAAAAAGCCAGCGCCAGCGGCAGCCCGACATACCCGAGCCCAACTACCGCCAGTTTCGTTTCACGCTTTTCCAGCCTGTCAAGAATCTCCCGCATTTTTTCTTCCTC
>JAKQKW010000261.1 GCA_029560455.1 Candidatus Rifleibacteriota bacterium | reverse complement strand
CCAGCCGGCATTTACCGCCGCAATTTCGATATTCTTGCCTGGCTGCACGGTTATCGGCGATTCGTCATGCCAGATCACAAACTGCTGCAGATTCTTGAAGAAAATGGTGTCAGCATTATCTGCAGAAGCAACTGCTGCGCTCTTGAGGCATAAATAAATGGCAGACGCAATGAAAATACGTGTTTCCTATGGCACAGCCATAGTTCTCGGGCTGCTTGAAGCGCGCCAGGATGTGGCGCCGACCACGGCTTATCTGTTATATGACAACGGCTGCATTGGCCGTTGTTCGTTTTGTTCGCGAGCGAACGGCAACCAGAAATCACAGAAACTCTCACGCGTCATCTGGCCAGAATATGAGTTTGCAACGGTGCTTGAGCGTCTTACTGTTGAACCCAGGCCATTCAGGCGCATCTGCCTGCAAACCGGTTATAACCCTGAAAACACCGAAACCATCAAATGTCTGGCGAAGCGCCTGATCAGCAGTGGCATTTCGACAAGTATGACCCTCAGCCCGTCACAGACGACTCTGGCGAAGGAAATGCTTGAAATGGGGCTCGATCATATCGGCATCGGACTCGATGCTGCAGCCGAGGTTACTTACCGCGAGCACAAACGCAAAGACTGGCATAATGACTGGCCAGCTCTGCAGCAACTGCTGAAAATGGCAGGTGCCCGCATCGAAGTGCATCTGATTTTTGGGCTTGGAGACAGTGAAGAAACTTTTGCCGGGCGAATTCAAGAGATTGTTGCAGCTGGCGGCAAGGTTTCACTGTTTGCCCTGACACCGGTCAACGGTGGTTCCGCACCCGACCTTGACGCTTACCGGCGCATGCAGGCGTTCAGATTTCTATGCGAAAACCGCAGAATCTGTCTCACAGACTGTTCTTTCGTCGACGGGCGGCTGACCAGCTATGGTCTAAGCGGCGAAGAGCTGCGGGAGGCACTCTGCAATGGCGATGCTTTCCGTACATCCGGCTGTGGCGACTGCAACCGGCCATATTATAACGAGCGGCCGGGTCAGGTGTTTTTCAATTACCCGAGGGCGCTGTCTGCCAGTGAGTTTTCACAGGCGGTCGCAGCGATGCAGTTGCCCTGATCTGTATTTTCAAGGTTCTTGTGGTTATCGGTCTTTGTCGAACTGCGATGAAATGCTCTCGCCCAGTAAATAAACGGCGTATCGCAGAGAGCAACTATCCATTTAAGAAGATAAGTTGAAGCGAAGATCTGCAGCAGAACACCGAGTTCAAAAACGCCCCAGAAAGCCAGAACCGTAAAAATCACGTTGTCGATCAACTGGCTAACCATTGTCGAACCGTTGTTGCGCACCCAGAGATGTTCAGGAAACCTGATTTTAAGATAATTGTAAAACCAGACGTCAAAGTTCTGGCTGACGCAATAGGCGGTTATGCTGGCAATGGCGATACGCGGCAT
Organism: Candidatus Rifleibacteriota bacterium; assembly: GCA_029560455.1. The sequence continues at coordinate 7,203 of JAKQKW010000261.1, read as the reverse complement.
AACCGAAAAGATACTGTGCAGAGCACCCTGAGCGGTGTCTGAAGCATGCGGTTCGAACATCAGACATATCTGCATGATAACGGTAGTTGCGAGCATGCTGAAGATACCGATTTTTACAGCTTCTTTCGCCTCTTTTTCTGAATAGCATTCGCTGAGAATGTCGGTGGCCAGAAAAGAGGTGCCGTAGATGATGTTGCCGAGGGTGGTCACCATGCCGAACAACTCAATGGTTTTAACGACCTGAATATTGGCGAGAATAGAAGAGAGGGCAACCCAGGCAAACAGGCCATTTGCCCTGAACAGGCGAAATGAGAGAGCCAGCAGCAGGTAGTTTACGGCCAGCAAAACCAGCCAGATCATGTCATTGGTCATTGTTTCAGTTCTCCGCCGACGCCGAAGTCGGTATTTTCAAAGAGGATATCAACCTTCGGATGCTTCTGCAACCATAAAAACTCGCTTCTGAACCATTGTTGCAGTTCAGGATCGGCTTTAACAGCGGTTGTATTATCGACAAAAAGATTGATGGTGACGTAATCGAAGTATTCAAGAGCGATTCTGATATCATTCGCGATCATTTCGCGCGTCTGGCCCTGCATGCCAACCATCAGACAAACCGACTGAAAGTATTGCCGCACTTCAGCCGGGTCGTTGAACGCCATGCCTTTTTTAAGAACCAGATTGCGAAAAGACTCATCAAAAGTCTCGACACCGGTGATAAAAACAATCGGAACCTTGAAGAAATCGCGCATTTCCTGCAGGCGGGCGCGATAGCTCCAGTGTGACTCGAAATAAAGCTGCCCGATCTTCAGACGCTCGATCGTTTCTCTGATCAGTTCAAGAGAAGCCTGCGGAATTTCGAAACAGCTGCCGGAATTGATTACCTGCAGGGCGCCGAAGCAGCCGGTGACTTTTTTCAGCACTTCAGAATTCGTTGCGTTGATCGAGTTTTCGTCTTCGCTGTTGTCATGAATGTAATCGCAGAAAGTGCAATGTCCCCAGCGGCAGGGAAAAGCCTTTAACAGAACGATTTCCCGCGGTCTTGGCGAGTTTTCGATGCGCGCATATCTGGCGATATTCATGATTCGAATGCTTTCTATAATTTGTCAGGGTGCTCAGGGTAATGGTAAAATCGCATTTATGCAATACTTTGTCAAAATTCTGGTAACCACGCTTCTGGTTATTTTTATCAGCGAGGCGGCGAAGCGCAATCAGGCTGTCGGCGCAATTCTTGCTTCGTTACCGGTCACTTCGATTCTCGCCATTTCGTGGTTTTATTACGAAACCGGCAACAAGGCCCAAACGGCCAGCCTGACGACCGATATTTTTCTGATGGTGGTGCCGTCGCTGGCTTTTTTCATTGCTTTGCCGATGCTGCTCAGGCGCGATTATTCATATACGGTCGCCATCGGCTGCAGTTCTGGCATTACCGCAGTTTTCTACTTCATCTTTATCAAACTTGCGAACCTGGTTCGCTGATCTGGAGAAACGGATGTATAAATTTCCTGCAGGTTTTTACGCCGATGTGCGTATTGAAAAGGTTTTTCGCTCACTGGTGCGCATCGAAACCGGCCGCCTTGAAGAGGTCAAAGAAAAAGACGACACCGGCGCTTTTATCAGACTTTTCGACGGTCAACGCTGGTTTTATGCTTCTACCACCGATCTGGCCAGCATCGATGCGGAGCTTGCCGGTCTGGCAAAGCTTGGACGGGCCGATTCCCGGATCAATGAGCACCCGGCGGTCAAAAAAATGCAGGTCAATACCGGCGACCATTGCCGTTTTGCGCAGACCAGCGTCAGCAAGGTGCAACTGTCAGAAAAAATAGCTCTCACCGAGTCATTTGCCGACCTGGTGAAGAATGACGGACAGATCAGCCACTGGTCAGCTTCATATTCAGACGCCCATATAACCAAGCAGTTTTATTCGAGCCTCGGCGCCAATCTGAAATTCGACACGCAGACAGCGGGCTTGCGTCTTGGCTTCAGATTCGGCAGCGGTGCAAACGTTTTCAGCGAAACCTGGTGCAAAGCGATGTCTGAGTTCAAGCCGCTCGCCGGGCTGCATCATGAAGCGCGGGACTTGATCGAGAAGGCGCGTGAATTCTTTACCAGCGCCGAAAAGATTCAGGGCGGCAACTATACGGTGGTTCTGTCGCCGATGGCAGCCGGGATTTTTGCGCATGAGAGTTTCGGGCACAAGAGCGAAGCCGATTTCATGATCGGCGATGAAGGCATGAAAAAAGAATGGCAGCTCGGCAAACGGGTTGGTTCTGAGCTGCTCAGCATTGTCGATGACGGCAACCTGCCGGGCAGCGGTTTCACGCCGTTCGACGACGAAGGGAACCGGGCCGAAAAAACTGTGCTGATCGGCAAAGGCATACTGCGCGGCCGTCTGCACAGCGCCGCCACCGCCGCCGAGCTCGATGAAGCAGCGACCGGGAACGCCCGTTCCATAAATTTTGAATACGAGCCAATCGTGCGCATGACCGCCACCTACATAGAACCCGGCAACTGCTCGAAAGAAGAACTGATCGGCAGCATCGACCACGGCATTCTTATTGAATCGGTCAAGCACGGTTCTGGCATGTCGACCTTCACGCTGGCCCCTTCGATGGCCTATCTGATCGAGAACGGCAGGGTTACCAGACCGGTCAAATTTTCGGTTATCACCGGCAATGTGATGAAGACGCTCGACCAGATCGATGCGGTTTCAGACAGGCTTGAGATACTCAGCTTCGTTGGCGGCGGCTGCGGCAAAATGGAACAATACCCGCTGCCGGTCAGCTTTGGCGGCCCTTACGTCAGGGTCAGAGAAATCAACGTACAGTAAGGAAGCCAGAATGCGAGAAAAAGTTACCCAGATTGTCAAACAGACTTCGTTGAGCATAGTGCAGAACGAGATTCAGGCGGTACGACGCAAGAATATCAGAAAAACCGGCTGTCGCGTCATTGCTGACGGCAAAATCGGTGTGGCCGGTGGACTTGGCGAAGTCTCGACTGAAGAATTATTTACCCGGGCCGAAAAAAGCCTCACCTACGGCATCGATTACGAAGTCGAACTCAGCCGCGATCTGCAGAAGCAGAACAGTCTCGACAATTTCGTCATCAGCGATGCTGAACTCTGCAAACGTATCGAAAGCATTCTTGGAGAAATCAGGCGTCGACACCCTGAATTCGCGGTCAGCAACAAGGTCAACCTCAGCCATATCGACTTCACCCTCGAAAATGAACTGAACTTGAAGCTGCAGCACCGCGACTGTTACCTGAGTCTCAGCTTTCTGCTGAAAAAGCAGGGTTCGACGGGCATCATGGATACCTTTTTCGGCCTTGTCGACCGCAGACTTGAAGAACAGCGAGTTATTGAGGCTGTCAGTGAAGTCATCAATGCCTACAACAATCTGCTGCCAATGCCAGAGCAGCGTTTGCCGGTAATAATTTCGCAAGGTTCGCTGACGCGCCTGTTTCAGCGTGATCTGAACGGTAAGATGGTCGGCAACAAAGCCTCGCTGTTTCAGAGCCAGATGGGTCAGAAGGTCTTTTCTGACCGCTTCAGCCTTGAAATTGTGCGTGACCCGGTCGAGACCTACGGCCCTGACTTCGACATGGAAGGCACGCTTCCGGCGGCAGAGCTGAACTGGCTGATAAAAGACGGCGTCATTCTCAGGCCATATACCGACAAAAAGACGGCCCACCGCTATGGCTTCGCCAACACCGGTTGTGCCGACGGCAATTACGACAGTGTTCCGTCACTGGGTGGCGCCAACGTCGAGATTCCGCACGCCGGCAAAACGCTTGCAGAACTGTTGAACGGCCAGCCGGGTCTGATGATTCAGATAGCCAGCGGCGGCGATTTTACTCCTGATGGCAATTTTGCTTCGCCGGTTCAGGTTGCTTATCTCACCGACGGGCACAAACTGCTGGGACGGGTGCCGGAATTCACCATCAAGGGTTCGATTTTTGAATTTTTCGGTGATGATTTTATCGGTGTCAGCTCGGACAAAATCTATGTCAACGGTAACGACCGCATGCTCGTTACCAGACTGGCGGTCGAAAAGCTTTGAAAAAACCGACCGGAACCAGCCAGGCAGCCCTGCTGCTTGCCGGTTTTCTGGTGCTGGCGATACCTCTGGCGTTCTTCAATAATCTGTTGAATGCGGCCATGGAACGCACCCGGGAGTCGGCCATGGGTCTGCTGCGCGAAGAAATCCTGCAGGCTGCGGAGCGCATCAAGGACCAATGCCGACTGGGCGTCTACGTCAGGGAAGTGATCAAAAAGATTCACCAGAAACTGCTCCCTGAAATCAGGCCAGAGCTTATAAGGATGTTTCCGGCAGAAGATTTTGGCCGCGCAGAGTTTTCAGCTGAGCTGCCGCAGAAATTTTTGCAGGCCCTGAGGCAGGAAGGCCTTGACGCCATTCAGATTCTGGTTTTTGCACCTGAATACAGAAATGCCTTTTACTGGCACTGCGAAGATCTGCAAAAGCAATGCAGTGAAGAAACATCACTTGTTAACAGTCAGGCTTTGCATCATCATGCGGCGGCAGCCAGGCTGTTTAACCAGAATTATCAGAAAGCATGGCCAAGGCTGTATAACCCGTCAGCAATTATTCAGAGTGCAAACAGAAATGTAGATAAAGAGCATACTTTTGCTTATCTCAGCCGCTTTTCTGAAATCGTTCATTCTCACGACCGGACCAACCAGTATTTTACAGACTATTTCGGCCGACAATCAATTTTTTCCTATTCCTATCAGTGTATCAGTCCCGTAAATCTGCATGGCGGCTATTCGATTATCGTTCCTCAAAGCAGTATCAGGCCTGAAGCTATTTTAAGATCGGCTTTAAAGAGCACGGCAGACGGTATTACGGTCAGCATGGTCGATCTCAGGCAACAGCATGAAGGATTCAGAGAAAGCGATGAGCGGATAGACTATTTTACCAGACCCCCGTCAGATTTCTGGAATCACTACTTTTTCATTACCGGCGATCGTTCAATGGCCCAGAAAAGCCAGAAGGGCGGCCGGTACTTTAAAATTTCAGGCTGTCTGCCACAACCAGTCGTCAGACAGCTACAACTGACGAAACTGTTCAAAGTTCTGGCAATGAGCCTGATAATGCTGTATCTGGCATTTTCAATGCGCATCTGGCTGTTCGGTTTTCTTCCCGGCGGGTCGGTTCGACTGAAACTGACTTTTATTCTTGGTCTGATCGTTCTTCTGCCAATTGCCGGAACAGGCATCATTACCTGGCTGGCTCTCGAAGGTTCAGACAGGGTCATCGAAAACCATCTGCTGCAGACAACTCTGAATTGCATCAGAGAGGCATCGGAAATCAATAATGAAAATCTGTTGCGACAGATGCTGGCTGTAATTGAAGTTAAGAAACGTCTGGAGCAAAGCCAGCAGCACGACCCCAATATAAAGAATGCAATTGCTGTTGCCGGTGACGATCTGCTATGGGCCACAACCTGGATCAACTCAATCAATACCACGTTTGAAACCGGTGAGCATTTTCAATACGACATGTGGTTGAGAGCTGATCATGCAAACAGGCTCATCCAAAGCCTTGTCAACAAATTCATGGATTCACTGGGAATTCTGCGCCAGACAAAAAGAAACACCAGTAATGATTTCAGCCGTGTCATGACCCTGGGATTGATGGGCAACTACATTACTCAGGAACTTGAAGAGAAATGGATTCCACACGAAAGCACCGTTCAGCGGGAAATATCCCACTCCGCTGACACCAGCCGTTCAGCCATTTACATTGTCAAAAACCGGCAGGGAAAGTATCAACTGCTGCTTCATCGTGTCAGCAACGGTGATGAGCATGTTCACCGTTATCTGACATGGTTTAAAAACAATTTGCCCGGCTGGTTCATGAAAAAATTCAAATATTGTGATATCGACTTTGGAGTTCGCCTGCGAAAATTTTTCAGTCTGCACATGTTTGCCTGGCCCGACCAGGCTCTGTTGTCTGAAGAGATGACCAAAACTTTTGAACGAGCTATTTCCAGCCGTGATCTGGGTTACAGTATTACCCGCAAGGGCAATTCAATCGGCATAAGGGCCTGGCGCTTCAAAGAGGGTGAGACGGCAGTTTTTGCCGCAATCTGCCGCAGTCGGGGACAAGGGCTCGCCGGTCTGGCAACTTTCATGACTTTTCCGGTGCTGCTTGGCTATGCAATTATTGTTCTCTATTTCATTACGGCAATTATAGCGGTTTTTGTCAAAGAGCCGGTCAGAATAATCAATGCTGGCGTCACCTCTCTAGAACGCGGTAATTATGGGGTCTTTATCGCCAATTTTTCTGGTGACGAGTTCAGACAGATGACCCAGGCCTTCAATGAAATGTCAAACGCCCTCAGACAAAGAGAAATGATCAAAAGATACGTCTCTGACAAGCTGATACAGCAAATTCAAAGCCAGACGGACTTTGCCAGATCAGAAGATACGACGGTAAAGATTACGGTGCTGGCATCTGATATCAGAGGTTTTACCAGTATAAGTGAGAAATTCAGCCCGGCAGAGGTTGTCGAAATGCTGAATTCGTATTTTACCGTTATGGAAAGCTTAATAACCGCGAACGGTGGAATAATCGACAAATATATCGGAGACGCGATTCTGGCGATTTTCTACCACGACAGTCATGGCGAAAATGCGGCTATAAGAGCCTGTAAGGCGGCCAGAGAGATGCGGGAGCGTCTGACGACTTTTAACAGCGACCGACTGGCTAATGGTCTGTTTACAATAGAAAACGGCATCGGCATGGCAACCGGCATGGCGATCTCAGGCAGCATAGGCACAGAAACCGGTCGCAAGGACTTTACGGTAATCGGCAGCGTGGTTGAAGATGCTGCCAGCATTGAAAGCAAAACCGCCGGGTGCGCCTCGCGAATTCTGCTGTGCCGGGCGACGGCAGAAGAAATAGCACCAGCCTTTGTCGTCAGAGACTTTGACCAGGAAACGGTTGAATTAATATGAACAGGCAGGAATCACAACTGATAAGCCAGAAAGTAAAGGTGCCGGGTACCAGAATTTTTCTGGCCTGGCTGCTCCTTGTTCTGCTGCCGGTTATCGGTTCTTTCTGGTGTTTAGACTATTTTCTTGGCGAATATTCTGTTTTTGCAGAGTCAGAGCAGCTTGCCGAAGGTTTTAACCAGCTGGAGTCTTACAAGGGTGCCCAGGTAATTGAAAATTTTCTGAGC
>JAKQKW010000251.1 GCA_029560455.1 Candidatus Rifleibacteriota bacterium | reverse complement strand
CTCGATGGATATCAACCCGCGCCTGATCGATGACTGCATTCTTACCCACTGCCACGCCGACCATGATTCGGGCATTCTGCAGAAGCTTCTCGAAGAAAAGAAGATCAATCTGTATACCACCGAAACGATCATGGAAAGCTTCGTGCGCAAGTATCAGTCTCTGACCGGCCTGAATTACAAGACTTTTATGAGTCTGTTCCATTTTCACCCGATCAGCCTGCAGGTGCCGATACGCATCAACGGTGGTGAATTCAGGTTTTTCTATACCCTGCACTCGATTCCGACCATCGGTTTCGAAGTCTATTATCAGGGCAAAAGCTTCGTTAACTCTTCTGACTCGCTCTACGACCCAGAAACCTTCAAAAAACTCTACGAACGCGGCGATGTCAACCGTTACCGCATGATCGAGCTGACCAATTTTCCGTGGCATCATTCGGTGATTTTCCATGAAGCCGGCATTCCGCCGCTGCATACGCCGATGCAGAACCTTGTCGACATGCCTGATGCCGTTAAAAAACGCATTCATCTGATGCATGTTGCACAAAAGTCGATCCCGGAAGGCTCGGGGCTTAAAAAGGCTCCGGACGGCCGCGAAGAATCGATTATTATTCCCGTCAATGCTCCGGCCAGCAACGAAGCGCTCGAATATCTCGATGTGCTCAACCATATCGACCTGTTTTCAGGCCTGCCTATCGAGAAGGCGCGCGAGTTTCTCACGCTTGTCAAGGTCGAAAACTATAAGCAGGGCGACCTGGTTATTCGCAAAAATTCGGTTGGCGACCGCTTTTTTATGATCGTCAACGGTCGTGCCCGCGTCGAGCGCGATGGTGCCGTAATCAAAGCCTATTCGAACAACGATTACATCGGCGAAACCTCGATGATTCTCAATGCCCCGCGCAACGCCGACGTTATCGCCGAAACCGACATGAAGGTTCTTGTCATGGATAAATACGATTTTCTCTATTTTATCCGTGGCAGCGAAATCGCCCGGCAGATGAAGATTATCGCCCAGAACCGCGAGTTCGATACCT
>JAKQKW010000244.1 GCA_029560455.1 Candidatus Rifleibacteriota bacterium | reverse complement strand
CGCTGATTAAGCTCTTCGAACATTTTGTAAAACTGCTCGGTGCCGGCAACATCGACGCTGGCAGTCGGCTCGTCGAGCAAAATCAGACGTGGCTCAGAAACCATGGCGCGGGCAATCAGCGCGCGCTGCTTCTGACCACCTGAAAGTCCGGCAAAAGCCCGGTCTTCTTTACCCGGCAGACCAACGGCAGCCAGCGACTGACGGGCCTTCTCGACCTGCTCGTCTGAATAGCGACCCCAGAAAAAGGAACGGCGCAGGCAACCCATCAGAACGACATCGAGCACCTTGACCGGAAACCCAGCATCGAACTTTGAAAACTGCGGAACATAGCCGATCTGAGCCTGAGCGTGACCTGGCGGTTTACCCAGCACCGAGATCGAACCGGAAACCGGCTTGAGCAGACCGAGAATGAGCTTGAGCAAAGTCGTCTTGCCACCGCCGTTCGGTCCGACAATACAGGCGTAGTCGCCTGCTTCCAGAGAAAAATTGATATTTTCAAGAACGGTGATGCCGTCTTCGTAAGCAAAATTGACGTCTGAAAATCTTACGACCGGCGCCGGATTGTCGATTTTCACTTTGCACCAGCCAGTATCGCTTCGCCCAACCGGTTCAGGTTCGCTATATAATCTTCGGCCAGTGGATCGATTGACACGACAGCACCGTTGATTGACCGGGCAATGGTTTCGGCAGCGGCACCGGAAACTGTTTTTGCACAAAAACCACACGAATACCTAGCTGTCGGCATTGGCGAATCAGTTCAGCCAGCTGCCTCGGGCCCGGTTCTTTGCCCTCGATTTCGACAGACTGCTGTTTCAACCCGTAACGGGCGGCAAAATAGCCGAAGGCCGGGTGAAAAACCAGTATGGTCTGGCCTTTTAGCGGCTTGAGGCTTACTGCCAGCTCCTCATCGACAGCTGTCAATTCAGCTGTCAGTTTTTGCAGCCCCTCTTCAAGCCTTGCTGCCTTATCGGGCATGATCTCGATCAGACCAGAAGCAATCGCTGCAGCAATAGTAACAGCATGTGCCGGATCAAGCCAGATATGCGGATCAGGAGCGCCGACTTCGTGCACGCAGTCTTCACTGTGCTGATGGTCCGACTCCTGCTCGTTCATCGACCTTCTCGCTACGTTTTTACCGGTATCGACGAATTTCAGATCAGGACAGACCGCCGCCAGACGCTGAATCAGAGCTTGTTCGAACGGAATACCGATCATAAAAAAAACGGCAGCGCGACTCAAACGGCTCATCTGCTGTGGCAGGGGTTCAAAAGTGTGCGGTGACATGCCTGGCCCAACCAGAACTTCGACCTCGACCAGATCACCGGCAATCTTTTCGACAAAATATTTCTGTGGCAGAATACTGGTAAACACCCTGATCGTGCTGTTTTCGGCATGAGCCGGTATATATATCACCGCGAAAAGCACTGTCAGCAGACACACCAAAAGCTTCAGTCGATCAGATCTTTTCATAGACGAAGTCAGTTATCAGCCTCAACGTTGCAGACAAGCTCGATTTCATCATTTTCAGAGCATTTTTTGATTTCGTGCTTTTCGGCAAACTTGTCCCAGCACTTTTTCATGGCCGGAGAAAGCACGCCAGCCCCACTGCACAAAGGACAGACATGTTCGAGTGCGTTCAAAATTGCGCTGCGAATGAATTCTGAGCGGTTCGGCA
>JAKQKW010000243.1 GCA_029560455.1 Candidatus Rifleibacteriota bacterium | reverse complement strand
GTACACGACCGGCGACATCGCGATCATGGACGAAAGCGGCTTCATCAAGATCACCGACCGTCTGTCGCGTTTCTCGAAGATCGGCGGCGAAATGGTGCCGCACGGCAAGGTCGAAGACGCTCTGCACGAGGCGTTCGGCTCGGATATCAGGGTATTTGCGGTCACGGCCGTGCCCGATGAGCGCAAAGGCGAGTCGCTCGCCGTCATTCACACGATCGACGAGGAAAAAATCGCCGGCGTGCTCGAAAAGATGGCCGGCATGGGTCTGCCGAATCTGTTTATTCCGAAAAAAGACAGTTTTGTGAAAGTCGACAGGATTCCGGTTCTCGGCACCGGCAAAGTCGACCTGCGCGGCCTCAAGGAAACCGCAGTCAAAGCCCTCTGCCCATCAGCTTGAGAACGAAACCAGATTCATGACAATGTGAGAAAGGATCGAGCGATGTCTGAGATCAGATACAATGCGATTACCGGGGACTGGGTGATTATTGCGACCGAGCGGGCGAAGCGCCCGATGAATTTCGCCGAGCGGGCGCAGCAGGCGGTGGTGCCGGCTTATGTTGCCGGCTGCCCGTTCTGTCGGGGCAATGAGGCGGCAGCGCCAGATGAAGAGTATCGGCTCGACGATGCGGCCGGAAACTGGCTGATCCGTTCGGTGCGCAACAAGTTTTCGGCGCTTTCGGCGGTCGGTGAGGCGATGGCCCTTGACCCCGAAAAGAAGACCGTCAACGGTGTCGGCCGCCACGAAGTTATTGTCGAATCGCCGCGCCACGATCATATTATTGCTTTCCACACGTTCGAAGAAACGCGCAATCTGCTCGAAGTCTACCGCCGGCGTTTCCTCGCCTTTTATGAAGACCAGCGCGTCAAACACGTCATTCTCTACAAGAACCACGGCCCTGACGCCGGCACTTCGCTGGAGCACCCGCATTCGCAGATCGTCGGGACTCCGGTCATACCCGGACAGGTGCTGCAGCGCATCGAGCTCGCCGAAAGATCGCTGCAGGAAACCGGAATCTGTCTCTACTGTAAAACTCTGAATGAAGAAGTCAGTGATGCGAAGCGCCTGATTGCTGAAACGAAGCATTTTGCGGCGTTCATCCCCTTTGCGTCGCTGTCGCCCTACCATGTCTGGATATTCCCGAAGCGGCATTCGGCCTGCTTTTCGACCGCCAGTCAGGGTGAACTGGATGACCTGGCGGCTCTGCTGCCGAATGTTCTGGGCCGGCTGCACACAGCACTGCAAAACCCCTCGTTCAATTTCGTCATCCGATCACTCGCACCCGACGAAGCCGATGCACCGCACTTTCACTGGTATCTCGCGATCGTGCCACGCCTGTCGAAAGCGGCCGGCTTCGAACTGGGCACCGGCATGTATATCAACAGCTCTATCCCCGAGCACAGCGCCGAAACCCTGCGCCAGGCCACCCCGGCCAGAATATGACGAACACATAATAGAGGCCATTAACAATAGCTGCCAAATTTGGTAAAAAAGTTCCAGAAAGACTGTGGAGCATATACATCGGTGTTTATTCAGATGCCGACAGAGCTCATATTGAGCAAATAGAGAACAGGTTTAAGTGCAAAGTGCATATTTACGACGCAAAAACAGCCAGAGTGTGGAGATAGCCGCTTCATGCAGCCCATTTCAGACCTTTAGACGAATATTCAAAAACCAGATCGAATAATTTCAGGCTTTTGTGCCTGAATAGTTCTTTTTCATAAGTATCAGGCAATTCATCATCAAGAACCTCATCAATCGCAGATTTTACTTTTATCTGGCTCTGAGTATCCTTGAACCAGTCCTGAATTAAAACCTTCGGCTGTTCTTCGATCAGTCGCTTCAGCAGATGCCGGGCGGCATTTTTAACCCTGACTTCCTCATCTCTGGTCATCTTTTCTTTCTTGAGAATATCGAAAATCTCCAGTTCATCTCTGGTTAATCCTTCACGTGCATAGCGCTCATCTTCGGCCTTCATATCTTCAGTAAATTCAACCAGGTCATCATAATAGTTTTCGGTAGTCATGCCGCCGGAATTGTATTTGTTGATTATTTCCTGAAGTCTTTGAGCAAAATCTGTCCTGGTGCTGTTTTCATTCAGCATGAGCTCAAGCTTTTTTTCGATGAAACTTCTCAGGTCAGCAATCTCGATGTTTTTATATTTCTTCTCTTTAAAGTCCTCTTTGAGTTTTTTAAAATCTATTCGGCTCAAATCAAGGGTCTTGCCCTTTCTGACAATTTCGAATTCGTATTCCCGGCAAGGGTCATGGGCTTTTTTGTCGTCTGTGACAATACTTTCGTCAAGCAGATTTCCGATCTTAGCTTTGACTTTTTCAAGCGCTTCAGGATCAAACAATCCTTCAACCACACCTCTAAGATACTGGAAAACTGGAATCATCGGCCGGTACTGCTTATCGAGAATCTCAGGTTTACAAGCCTCGTAAAGCGAAGAAATGGTATTTTCGTATACTTTAAACTCTTTCCAGTAATCATCCTTCTCCAGCAGTTTGTCTGCAAATGCATCAAACATCCCGATCTTTTTGAAAACTTCGCCAGTTTCCAGAACAGCCTGTAGATCTATGTCATGTGCCCGACAGAACCCCAACCCCTGTAAAATCGCGTCGTCAAGCAGTTCAAAAAGCCGGCTTTTATCCGGAACATCAGCCTCACCCTCAGCCTTGCCTTCATCACCCAGCGCGTAATTGGACAAAGCTTTTTTCATATTGCGAAAAACATTGTAGTAATCTACAACTTCACCATTTTCTTTGGTCACGTCATTTATCGTGTAAGAAGTTACCCGGTTGGCCCTGGCGATTGTCTGCATCAAAGTGTGATCTTTCATTGGCTTGTCGAGATAAAGCGTCGAAACTGTCGGCGCATCAAAACCGGTAAGCCACATGGCGCAGACGAATACCAGCTGTAACTTGTCATCGGGCTGCTTGAAACGATACTCGATATCGTGACCGTTGACATCTATTTCATTCAGCTTCTCGCGATGAATCTTGATATTCAGTCCCTGCTTGGTGAATTTGGCTTCTTCTCCGGCTTCTTCACTGATGACAACGGCCATTTCCACTGAACGCATGTAGTCAAGCTTCTTTTTGAGAACTTCTTTTTTATGACCATCCGGGGTTTTGTTTACCAGGCCTACGAGGTTCTTGATTTCTTCTTTCCAGAAATTCTGCACCTTGTCATACATTTTTACCGAGGTAAACTTGTCGACCGAGATCACCATTCCCTTGCCCAGATAGCCACGATTGGGAAAATGCGCGACAATGTCTCTGGCAATCGTATCAAGCCGGTCATCACGCTTGATGATTTCAATTTCGGTTGCATATTCCTTTTCCAGTTTCTCTCTGGTTACCGTGTCCAGCTCTTCGTCTTCGAGCAGCTGATAAAATTCACTGCTTAAATTATCGTTTTGAATCAGCACTTCGGGCACACGCTTCTGATAAAACAGCGGTACGGTAGCGCCATCATCGACAGACTGGGCGAAATTATACTGGCTGACGTAGCCGCCAAACCATTCATGGGTTTTCCCCTGATAGAGCTGTTCGCCCTTGCCAAGAATCGGAGTGCCGGTAAAGGCAAAGTATTGCGCATTGGGAAGACCCTTGCGCATGTTTTCGGCAAGGGTGTTGTATTGGGTTCGGTGGGCTTCGTCGACAATGACAATTATGTCGTCGCGGTTAGAAAGCAGCGGGTATTCTTTACCCTTATCAAATCTGAATTTTTGAATCAGGGTAAAAACCAGCCGCATGTTGCGCCCGAGGAAATCACGCATCTCGTTTGAGTTTTTCGGCTGCGCCGCTTCGTTTTTCTTTACCGTTTCGGTATTGAGAAAATTGCGATAAATCTGGCCATCAAGGTCGCTGCGGTCAGTAATAATGACAAAGGTGTAATTGCCAATAAATTTATGAAAGATCTTTCTGGCGAGAAAAATCATCGAAAAGCTTTTGCCTGAGCCTTGCGTATGCCAGAATACGCCGAGCTTGCCCTGCCGCTGCCTGCGCTCAACGAAAGATTCAATGGCTTTGTTTACCCCGATAAACTGATGATTCTGCGCCACAATTTTTACGCTGTCCCTGTGGTAGAGAATGAAGTTTTCGATATAATCCAGCAGTCTCTCTTTCGGAAAAATGCCATGTAACACCCGTTCAAGGCTGGTGCCATCATTTTCAATCAGGTTGCGGTCAACCTTTTCGGCTTCATCATCTGGTCGCAGCCATCTGAAAAAATGCTCATAGCCTGAAGTTATACTGCCGACGCGGGTTTCAAGGCCATTAGACAGGACACAGAAGGCGTTGTAATTGAAAAGCAGCGGAATATCCTGTTTATAATTGCACAGGTTGTCATCATAAGCATTTTTCAGCTTCACATTTGAATTTTTCAATTCAATGAAAACCAGCGGCAGACCGTTTATATAAATCAGAATGTCAGGCCGGCGCGGGTAGCGTTCGCCTTTGATCCACAGCTGAGTTACCGCGCAAAAATCATTGTTATCGGGCTTCTCAAAATCAATAACCCTGACGATGCTTTTTTCGGTTTTTCCCTGCGAATTTTCGAACTGCACCGGAACACCATTGCGAATGAGGCTGTATACTTCCTTGTTGGCGAGAATCGGGCTCATGGCAACACGACGGGCGGTCAGAGCTTCAATGGCCTGGTCGATTGCCGACTCGGGAATTTCGCGGTTAAGCCTTATGGCCGCAGCTTTAAGAATATCTTTAAAAGCCACCTCGTTTTTGCAGCTGCGATTTGATTTGTCGCTGAGGTTTTCAAGATCTGGAGTGTAGCAGTTAATGCTGCGATAACCATACCTCCGGGTAAGTAAGCTGACTGCGGCCTTTTCTATCTGATCCTCTGATATTAAATTTGGCATTGTCTCTCTCCGTGGCTTATTCTGAATCGGGCAACAGGCTCAACTTGCTGGAAAGCTCTTCTTCAAGCTCTTCGACAGTTGGCAGTTTACCGGCCAGATCATGCGGAACCGCCTGGCTCAGAATATAATCGCTGACTCCGATTGGCTTATTGATGTCTCGCAATGAATATTCAACTTCGATACTGTCTTTTTTCTTACAGAGAATAATTCCGATCGACGGGTTATCTCCGGGTCGGCGCAATTGTTCATCGACCGCTGAAAGATAAAAATTCAGTTTCCCGGCGTATTCAGGTTTGAATTTGCCCGCTTTAAGCTCGATAACGATGAAACAGCGCAAATCCAGGTGGTAAAACAACATATCGATAAAGTATTCGGTTTCACTTACCAGAAGCTTTACCTGTCGCCCAACAAAAGAAAACCCCTTGCCAAGCTCGAGCAGAAAGTCGGTAATCTTTGCGGTTAAAGCCAGCTCTATGGCTTTTTCCTGCGCTTCGTCCTCAAGCCCGAGAAAGTCAAAGTTATAGGGGTCTTTAAGAGTTTCACCGGCCAGCTCTGAATTTGCCGCCGGAAGAGTGCGCGAGAAATTGGTCAGCGACCTGCCAACCCGCTGATATTCGTTCTTTTCGATCTTGAGTTCAAGAACATCGCGGCTCCAGCCATTCTCGACGGTGGCCTGCGCATACCACAGCGCTTCTTCGCCGTCTTTGACTTTGCTGACGATCAGGCGATTATGACCCCACGGAATTTGTGCCACAGGCTGTGGCACAATTTGAGATTTATCAGCATAAAACAGGTGCCATTGCCTGATTGCATAAAGATTGCGGCGCGAAAAACCGCGCATATCAGGAAAAGCCCGGCCCAGATCACGCGACAGCGTGTCGATAAAAGCCGAATTTTTCGAGGGCGATTTCTTCTATTTTGCGCTCGCGGCGACTGCCTTTGAGCTTGTTGAATTCACCTTTTATTTCGTCTTCGACCAGGCTGTATTTGTTGTCGGCGAACTTCAGAAAAATCAGACCAAGCACCGGAGTTGAATATTCGGAAGACTTTAAATCAGAGTTGGCTCTCAGAGTGTCGGCGGTGTACCAAAGTGTGGCTTCAAGTTTCTTGATTTCTTCTTTATTCATTTTCTCACCTGGCGATTGTTTTTGCGCTGTGTATGCATTCCCCGTAGAAAAAAGCTATCACTTCCAGGCGCATTTTTCAACGGAAAAGCCGTGGATTCGCTTATGTGAAAGTTGATGATAGACAAAAGCAGAAATCAATATTCCGAAAAATGTCTAATCTTCGAGAAAAACAACAACATGGCGATTCTTAAAGCAGTTGGTTGTGTATAGTTTTGTCTGTAAAATTGGATCTTTAAAGACACGGCACCGAACCCATGCGCCGGGCCGCAGCTCTATGGTTCAGTTCTGGCCAAGGCCGGAAGCGATAAAAGACAGAACCAGAGCATTGACGCTTACACCTTCGCGCTCTGCCCTTTTTACCAGCCGTGCATGAATATATTTCGGCAACCGCGCCAGAAAGCGCCCGGAAACATCTGCCGCAACATAGTCAACCGGCTTCGTTTTTGGCTCGGGAATGCTCTTCCCCTGATCTATCCTCGCTGAAACCCAGGAGATAAAGGCGTCTTTGCCATTTTCAAGAGCCTCTTCTTCGGTATCACCATCTGACATGCAGCCCGGCAGATCGGGAAAAGTGATCAGAAACCCGCCGCCGTCCTCTTTTGAAAGACGACTCAAAACCCTTGTGTATTCATCAAAAGCAAAGGGTGGCTGAACCCTGGCAACCTTCTTCATACAACCTCCTTCACAGCATCAACCAGTGCGAGAATTTTTTTAATGTAAACCGGCTTGATCGGCCGCTTATACGGCACCGTTACATCCTCATCCAGCCCCGGAAAAGAAAAAACATGGTGGCTGCCGTCACTGTTGCGAACCTCAATGTTCATGCGTCTGGCAATCGTGAGAAGATTATCCATTGTCCAATCGCCCTGAGGATTCCGGCGCATTCTTTCCAGGAGCTTTTCGAACGTTCCCATATATTTATGATATCACCGGCAATATTATTTTTGCAAATACCAGGTTGTAATATATCCCTGTCGGCATTAACTATTTCAACATTAAACAGCTGCGTGAAAACTTATCAGGAGCAGAGTCTGTAAATTTCTGAACAATCTAACCGACCGGGCCAGCCCGTCTGAATTTTTGCATGGGGTTCGAATAAAGCGGTGATCACCGGAAAAAATTAACGATAATGTTACCGGGAATATTGTCTTATATTATATGCTGAATAAAAACCAGAAAGGCAGCCCGAAACACTTGAAGGAAAGTTGTCATATCATGAA
>JAKQKW010000213.1 GCA_029560455.1 Candidatus Rifleibacteriota bacterium | reverse complement strand
TGACAAAAATGGAGGAACCCGATGTTGAAAAGCGAAACCCTTGCGGCTCTTTTCCCGCAGGATGCAAATATTCCGATTGAATTCAAAGCCCCGCGCATCGAGCAGCGCGAATATCTGATCGATGGAGAAATCCGGCAGTGGCAAGGGCAGATGCAGGAAATCATTTCGCCGGTCAGAATCAGAAACGGCAGTGTTCCTGAACAGATGAAGCTCGGCAGCGTGCCCGCCATGTCAGAACAGGCTGCCACAGATGCTTTGAATGCAGCGGCAGCGGCCTATGACAACGGTCGGGGAAAATGGCCGACAATGTCGGTTGGCGAGCGCATCAAGCACGTGCAGAATTTTGTCGAACGTATGCTCGGCTGCCGTGACCGCGTCGTTAATCTCCTGATGTGGGAAATCTGCAAAAACCTTGCCGATGCTCAAAAGGAATTCGACCGCACCATCGACTATATCCGCGACACAGTCGAAGCTCTGAAAGAGCTCGACCGCACTTCATCGCGCTTTACCATTCAGCAGAAAATCATTGGCCAGATCAGACGGGCACCGCTCGGCGTCGTGCTCTGCATGGGCCCCTTCAACTACCCGCTCAACGAAACTTTTACAACGCTGATTCCGGCCCTGATCATGGGCAATACTGTCGTTTTCAAACCGCCGAAACTCGGCGTACTGCTTTTTCAGCCGTTGCTGGAGGCTTTTCGCGATTCATTTCCGAAAGGGGTCATCAATACGGTTTATGGCAGTGGCCAGACCGTAATCACGCCGATGATGAGCTCCGGCAAAGTCGATGTTCTGGCCTTCATCGGCACCAGCCGCGTCTCAGACATTATCCGCAAATCACACCCGAAACCGCACCGACTGCGCTGCGTGCTCGGCCTTGACGCCAAAAATCCCTGCATCATACTGCCTGATGCCGATATCGACCTGGCAGTCAAAGAGTGCATTCTTGGCAGCCTGTCATTCAATGGCCAGCGCTGCACCGCGCTGAAAATGATCTTTGTGCATTCTTCAATTGCCGATACGTTTCTGGCGAAATTTTCGGCCGAAGTAGAAAAGCTGCAGATCAACCTGCCCTGGGCAAAAGGCGCCCAGATTACCCCGCTCGCCGAACCCGGCAAATCAGAACGGCTTACCGATCTTATCAAAGATGCCCAGGCGAACGGCGCCAGAGTCATCAATCCTTCGGGTGGCGTTTTCTCAGATTCATTGTTCTTTCCCGCCGTTGTTTACCCGGTTAACGATAAAATGAAACTTTATCGCGAAGAGCAGTTCGGCCCGGTCGTGCCAATTGCGACCTATAATCGTGTCGAAGAAGCGATCAAC
>JAKQKW010000186.1 GCA_029560455.1 Candidatus Rifleibacteriota bacterium | reverse complement strand
AGCAGACCTTCGAGCGTCGAAATACCGGCGCAGAGAAGGCCGATGCTGATAAGCACCTGCGTAGCCGAACCGAAATTCATTGCGATATAGGTCGGAACAACGCGGTCGACGGCGGTGAGCTGCGGCAGGGTTACTCTGGCATAGAGACCTACCAGCATGACAGATACGAAAACTGTGCCGGCAATGATTGCTGTGGCAAGATAGGTCTTGATCTGGCTTTCATCTTTAAGTAACAGAGACTTGCCGAGAATGTGCGGCTGGCAAACGATCGCAAGCCCGACCAGAAAATTACAGAAGAAAACTTCAAGAAAATTGCGGAAAAACGGCGAGCCGGCATTGGTCATTGCAGTCAGACCCGGATCAATCGCGGCAAGTTTGGCGAAAAGACCTTCGCCGCTGGTAAAATGCTCGTAACCGCTGAAAATAAGAATCAGACCGACAATAAGCATTACAATTGCCTGAATAGCATTGGTGTAGGTCGAGGTGTTGGCACCGCCAAGCAGAGTGTATGAAAAAACGAATGCCATAACGCCGACGACCAGCCAGGTAGTCTGATTGATATCGGTCATCTGCAGCAGGCTGAAAAGAGTCAGTGCGATCGCAACGGCAATCAGAACGATAAAGCTGATCAACGACAGTGAAATAACAGCAAAGAACAGGCGCAGACCTTTAGATTCGTAACGCGAACCGATCCATTGCGGAATCGTCAGAGCTTTTACCTTGTCGCCAACAGTTCTGAACGGGCCGGACAGCAGACAGAGCCCTGCAATGATGCCCATGCCAGCAGCAAAACCCAGCCCGAGAAGAGCCGACAAACCATAATGGTATACCAGACCCGGGTTAACCACAAAGGTGGCGACACTGGTAAGCTGTGCGGTGAGCGACAGACCAACCCAGCCCGGAGCGATATCGCGGTTGCCGACGGCAAAACTCGCCAGATCTTTGGTGCGGCGCATACCCCTGATTGTCAGGGCAAAAGTGATAACAACATAAACAATCAAAGCGGACCAGACTAATGCAGTGTGACTCAAAACCGTACTCCCTTGCCTGTATTTTTATGCTGCAATTATGACATTTTTTGCTGCGTCGCGTCAAGAGAAATTTTGTGACTTTTTTAACCGCCTCTGTTAGGATTGACTAATTCTTGAATATGGTTGTCTGCAATGAATCGCAACAAGTTTGTATCTGCTATCCTTGGCCTGCTGCTGTTGCTGCAGGGCGGCAATCTATTGTATTCGGTTCTGATCAAATATGCCGCTGTCATTGCCGGGATGGGTCTGCTGTTCAAGAGCGGTATTTACGGGCTGGTTTTTGGCGGTATCTACTATTCTGCGGCAATTTTCGGTTTTTTCCTGCAGGTGCCGGCTTCAGAACCCGGCGCAGTAATGATTGCCGGTCGGCCGTTTCAGACGAGCCGGTCATTAATGAATCCGACGAACCATGTTATCGCATCATCGCTGCTGCTGTTCGCCTCTTTCAGTCTGCTGATTTCTGCCTGGATTCTCAGATAAATCAAATCCCCCGGCAGTTGGAGCTTAAAGCCCGGCCAGCACCGAAAGCAGTTTCAGGGCACCACCGACGACCACAATTGTAAAAAAGCAGCCAAAACAGCCACCTGAGCCGTCATTACTTTCAAGATCTTCGAGCTTCTGTTTGGCAGGAAAAGAGCCCTGAGCCGCCGCCTTACGCAGCCAGTATTTGGCCTTTTCTTCGCTGATTTCGACACCGGTACCCATCAGGTAAAACTCACCGAGATGAAACTGGGCTTTGCTGTTACCACCGCGCGCCAGTTCCATCATTATTTTTGATGCCAGATCGAAATTATTATTGCGCAGTTGTTTGAAAGCATCATCGATCGTGTATTTGACAGCAGACGATGGTGAAGAAGAAGGCGGAGCGGCAACACCCATTTCAAATTCAACTTCCGACCTGTTTTCGCTGCGTTTTCGCCGGCTTTTACCCTGACCGTCCTTTGCCTCACTGGACCCCGAACGCCGGCTGTCAGCAAGTGGAACCGGTTTGGCATCAAAACTCTCGACATTGATACTGATCTGGTTTTCGGCAGCGCTGATAGAAAATTCGGTGACATTTTCGGAAGCCCAGTCGCCAAATTTGCCATCATAATCTGCGACCTGCGGCTCAACAACCTTTGAAACCGAATCGAAGGGATTAAAAACCCTTTCGACGCTTTCATCAGTTACCAGTTTTATGTCATCTTTAATGACAAGCTCGGCATCGAGCCGGTCGAATTCGTCGAATTCCTGTGATTCAATAAGTTTCTTAACCGTTTTGACCTTGAAAATAGAGGTCCAGAGGTCGATAACCTGCCTGGCAGTTTCGCGTGAAAAGCCTTCAAGAGAAGCAGTTGCCTCTACAGCACCTGTCACAACGCGTTCTTCAACCTTATTGCCGGCTCTGACCCTGATCTGGCGTAACAGATTATCTCGCAGTGGCTGCAGCACCAGATCAAGATCTGCGGCACATTCAGGGCCGGTAATATGCAGAATTTTTTCACGCAGCCGGTCAGGAACCTCGGTTATGGTGATGCCATAACGGTCGGCAAGACCCCGCAGTGCTTCGGCAATCTGTTCGAGATGTTTCATTGTTCCCACTCCCGGCCGGCATTTTCTTCTAACTTCAGTTTATGCCGAGATTTAATTTTACAATTGCCAGCAATCTTTTAAAAGAAAAAATTTGTGGCTCGCGGGTGGCAAGCAGAATTTTATCATACAAAGAGGCTGTTTGAGTATCAGAGAACATATTTCTGCTGTTTTCAAGACTGGCACGATATTCTACCGGGACATCACGTTTATAATGCCCGACACGCCACGCTATCTGCGGGCTGACCGGTTGCCGGGCCAGAAACGGGTCGGCCAGGGCCAGCCGGTCGACGATAATCGGCTTAACTCCGGCCCAGAAGCCAAGCATGCCGTTGAAATCATTTTCAAGATAACCGACCCCGTTCTCAGCGATCTGCTTTCCGATCTGACTCCATTCAAAATCAGGGAAAAGGCCGCCTGGGCCACTGTGCAAATAGGCATACAAAGAACAGACGTCGAAGAAGTAGCCTCTTTCGTCAGCAATGCCGTTGTTGACTGAAAAATCCTGAAACCCGAACCACGTATTAACCGGTGTGTGAGGAAAAGCGAGAAGATAAGCCAGAAAAATAACCGGAATAACTTTTGCCAGAGAGGCTTTTGCCATGAAGAATCTTTCGGCAATTCCTGATTCAAGAAGCATTATAAGCGCCACCAGAAAAGGCACCGAGAAAAACCGGCCACGCATGAAGTCGCCACCGGCCCAGAGAATGTAGATCAGATATAAAACGGTTGCAGTCGCAGTTGAACGCATAAAAGGCATTCTGTTACAGAAGGCCGCAACAGATCCGCCGGCAATGATCAGCATAGTCAGAGGGTCGCCGACAAAGGTTTCCCAGAAATAATAAAGCCCCTGGCGCAGCAGCAGCCAGTGGGGAATGCCGGTAGAAAGCTTTGCATATGCCGTATTCGGAAAAAGTGCCCCGTAATAAATCAGCGAAAAGGCCGACCAGGCAAGCAGCGGCCCGCAAAGCAGCAGCAGGCTGCCGGCCAGCGAACGGCCATTTCCACGAAACTGCCTGATCAGAACAAGTGCCGGCAATAACCCGATCAGCAAAAAATCATGGCGGCAAACCGGCAACAGGGCAAAGGCCCAGAGACTGCGCCTGAAAAGGGTTTCCGCACGAGGTGAGACAGGGTCGATCTTCACGGCTTCGAGCCCGTAAAAGAACGCAAGGGCTACCAGCAGATAGGCCAGTATGTTTTCGAGGCCTGAAGTGGTAAAGTCGAAAAAGGCATTCGAGCCGGCAGCCAGGCAAAGAAAAACTGCACAGCTGCGGCTGTCGCCAAAATATCTGCGTATTCTCAAACCCAGGATTAAAAACAAAACCAGCGACAGCAGAAAAAAGTTGAAAAAATGATCGGACGACACCGCCCGCGAAATAGCCAGCAACCAGTACCACAGAGGGCTGGTGTAAGCCTGCACTCTTTCGTGCGGGTTCCAGTTCGGGCCATTGCCGGCATAAAGCTGCTCTATCGACCTGAAAATTATATAGGCATCGTCGCAGACCCAGGCATTTTTTATGAATATCAGCAGCAGTAATCCGGCAATTATGCTGCAGATGAGTTTCCATCTGCGCTGTTCAATCATCTCAAGCATGAAAACCTCACATTAAGACCACGTTTGCGAAATTCTAACACATTCCGGCTGATAAAAATGCAGTAAAAATCAAAACATGTTTACGACCGGTAGCAATTCTGCTATGTTTTCAGGGTTTGAAGATAACGCACGAGGTGACTTATCAGTCGTTCATTTGAAAAGATTCTCATCAGGCCGCAGACCAGTATACTCGATACTCTGCGGGTCATCGACGACACCGCCTTCGAAATCGCTCTGGTGGTTGATGAGCAACTGCAGCTGATCGGCACGGTAACCGACGGCGATATCCGCCGCGGCATCATTCGCGGTGCCGATCTCACCAGTCCGATCGAAAGCCTGATGAACCGCCGGCCGATCACCGCTGCGCAGAACACGCCCGACGATGAACTGCTGTTTCTGATGACCAACCGTTCGATCAAACATCTGCCGGTAGTTGATCGTCAGATGCGCGTGGTCAGACTGGTGCAGCTCAAGGATCTGATTTCGCGCAAACCACGGCCAAACCTGGCGGTAATCATGGCTGGTGGGCTTGGTTCACGCCTCGGCGAAATAACCCGCGAAACGCCAAAACCTCTGCTGCCGGTTGGTGGCAGACCGATTCTGGCAATCATCATCGAGCAACTTCGCCGGCACGGCATCGAAAATGTTTTTGTTTCCATCAACTACAAAGCCGAAAAAATTCGTGGTTATTTTGCCGAACACCCGGTTACCGGTGTAAATCTGAGTTTTCTCGAAGAGGAGAAATTTCTCGGCACTGCGGGCTCGCTGTCGCTGCTGCCAGAACGCCCGGCAGAGCCTTTTATTCTCATGAACGGCGACATTCTCTCACCGATCAATTTCGGCAGTCTGCTTGAATTTCACCAGACCGGCGCCAAACCGCTTACGGTCTGCACACGCGAATTCAATTTTCAGATACCTTACGGGGTATTGCAGATGCGTGGCGATGAACTGATCGATATTGAAGAGAAGCCATCACACAGCATCTTTATCAATGCCGGCGTGTATGTCGTCGAGCCGGCAATGCTCGATCATGTAATGCCGGGAGAAAAACTCGATATGCCTGATCTCATAAAACTGGCAATCAGCCGCCTTGGCGGCGTCAGCTGTTACCCGGTCTCTGAATTCTGGCTCGACATCGGCAACCCGCACGATTATTCGAAGGCGCGCGACAGCTTTGCCTCGCTGGCAGGTCAATATGAATACTGACTTTTTTAAAGACAGAACGGTGGCCGTAACCGGTGCGGCCGGCTTTATCGGCAGTCACCTGACCGAGGCGCTGCTGGCCGCCGGTGCCCGCGTCAAAGCATTGACCCGTTATAATTCAAAGTCAGATACTGGCTGGCTGGCCGCAACCGCACCCCACCCCGCCCTTACCATTATTGCCGGCGATATTCGCGACCCGTTTATGGTCGACCGTCTGGTCGATGGCTGCGATACGATCTTTCATCTGGCGGCTCTGATTGGCATACCCTTCTCTTATACAGCGCCGCAGAGCTACGTCGAAACCAACATCAACGGCACCCTCAACATTCTCGAAGCGGCCAGAAGGCACAAAACAAGACTCACGCTGCTTACTTCGACCAGCGAAGTATACGGTACAGCACTGCGGGTGCCGATCGATGAAGAGCACCCGCTGCAGGCGCAATCGCCCTACTCTGCCAGCAAAATTTCGGCCGATATGCTCGGAAACTCATATCACTGCGCTTTCGGTCTGCCGGTGACCATCGTCAGGCCTTTCAACACTTTCGGGCCACGCCAGTCGCTGCGGGCGGTCATACCGACCATCATCGCCCAGGCGCTGCAGAGCCGTTGTGTCAAACTCGGTGACACGCGGCCGGTAAGAGATTTCAATTTTGTCACTGACACGGCAGCAGGCTTTCTGGCTGCTGCCCGGCACGCACCCGGGCGGGCCGAAGTTTATAATCTGGCGACCGGCAGTGCCAGAACAATCGGCGAAACTGCTGATCTGATCGCTGATCTGGTCGGCAGCAGAATCGAAATAGTGCATGACGCCAGCCGCGACCGGCCGGCCGACTCAGAGGTAATGCGCCTGCTCGGCAACGCCGAAAAGGCACGCCGTGACCTTGGCTGGCAGCCTGCTGTCGATTTCAGAACCGGTCTGCAGAAAACCGTTGAATGGGTGCGGGAAAACCTGCAGACATACGCTGACGCCGCCAGCTTCAAGAGTTAAACATGCCCAGTAATTTTCTGAAACGTTTTACAACCCGGCCGATCATCATTGCCGAAGCCGGCGTCAATCATAACGGCAGTATCGAACTGGCTCGACGCCTGGTTGATGCGGCAGCCGAAGCCGGGGCCGATATCGTTAAGTTTCAGACGTTCAAAGCCTTTGAATGTACCGGACAGTATGCCGCTACGGCTCCATACCAGCAGAAAGTGGCGGTAACCGACCAGTATCAGCTGCTGAAGAGTCTCGAACTCGATTTTGCCGATTTTGGCGATCTGAAAGACTACGCCGAAAGCCGCGGCCTGATGTTTCTTTCAACGCCTGACGGGCAGTTAAGTCTCGACCTGCTCTGCGGTATCGGCTCGTCAGCCATAAAAATCGGGTCTGGCGAACTGACCAATCTGCCGTTTCTTGCGGCCATCGGCTGCAAAAAAATACCGGTAATTCTTTCGACGGGCATGGGCACGCTTGGAGAAGTACAAAAGGCAGTAACCAGCCTGCGTGATACCGGGGCCCCCGAAATCATTCTGCTGCACTGCACGACCGAATACCCGGCACCTGCCGATGAAACCAACCTTAGGGCCATTGCCACCATGCGTCAGGCATTCGATCTGCCCGTTGGTTTTTCTGACCACACCGAAGGTTGCGAGGCTGCAGTTGCAGCAACGGCGCTCGGGGCAGTAATCATCGAAAAACACCTGACTCTCGACAGGGGCATGCCCGGGCCAGATCACGCGGCATCGATGCAGCCGGAAGAATTTGCCGCAATGGTCAGATCCGTCAAAAGAACTTATGCCATGCTTGGTGACGGCATAAAACAGCCAACCCGCAGTGAAGAACAGAATTTGCCGCTTGTCAGACGCGGGCTGGTCGCTGCCCGCGATTTGCGCGCCGGCGACATCATCGATGGCCGCAATGTCGCCATAAAACGGCCGGCGGCCGGCATTCACCCTGAACTGTTGCCACAGACAATGAACCGCCGGCTGCTCAAAGATATTGCCGCCGACGAACCCCTTACCTGGCAGCATCTTGGCGAGGTCGTCGATCTTGCACCTTGAGTTCATAACGCAAAAAGAACGCTGGCAGCAGATTTTTACGCAGCTGCCCGAATTCAGCGGCAAAATTTACTACAGCTACGCCTGCCACGCTGCGACTGCGGCAAATGGCGATGACCAGCCGGCGGCCCTGTTTTTTTCCGCCGGCAGCAACGGCCGGGCCTTTTACCCGTTTCTGATGAAGCGGGTGCCCGAAGCAGTCGGCGGCAACGGCGAAGTCGATCTCGAAACCGCCTATGGCTACGGTGGCCCTGTGTTTTTCGATCTGAACACAGAGCAGATCGACGAATTTTACCGTCAGATGCGCAGCTGGGCCACAGCAAACCACGTTGTCGCTGAATTTATCAGGTTCAATCCGCTCACCCCCTTTCAAACCTGCGTAGACCCGGCCTGCCAGGTCAGTCATAACCGCATCACCGTCAGCATCGATCTTACAAATGGGCCGGAAGCCGTCTTAAACAGCTGTTCAGCAGCTCGCCAGCGCAACTGGAAAAAGGGCACCCGACTCGGCCTGAGCGTTCGCCGTCTGGCTGACCCGGCAGAGTTTGCGCCTCTCTACGACCAGACGATGCAACGCCTTGAGGCCAGAGCCTATTATCATTTTTCGCGGCAGTATTTCGCCGCACTCGCAGCCCTGCCCGAAGAGAGCTGTTTTTATGCCGGTGCCTTCACCGACGACGGTCGCCTGGCTGCAGCTGCCATATATCTGCTTGATCCGATCAGCGCCCATTACCATCTTGGCGCCTCAGACCCGCAGCTGCTGCATACCCAGGCAAACTCTTTTCTGATGCTCGAATTTGCCCGCAGACTCTGTGGCTCAGGCCGACAACTGCTGCACCTGGGTGGCGGGCTGTCGCTTGCCGATGACGACAGCCTTTTCCGCTTTAAATCCGGCTTTTCAGCACGCCGCCATGATTTTTTTATCGGCCGGCGCATTTTCAACCAGCAGAAATACGCGCTGTTTTCTGGGCACTGGCAGAAACTTACCGGGCTGACCCCGCAGATTCTTCTGCATTATCACTACGGAGCCAACGATGAAAACCTTTGACAAACAATGGAATGAAGTGCACGAAACGAGAAACTGGGGCAAATACCCTGCCGAGGAACTCGTCAGATTCATGGCACGAAATTTTCCGGTGGCACGGCGCCATAAAACCATGGTGCTCGATCTTGGCTGCGGCACCGGTGCCAACACCTGGTATCTCTGTCGTGAAGGCTTCAAAACCTTTGCCTTTGACGGCGCTTTCGCCGCTCTACCCAGAGCCAGAGATTTGTGCCACGGCGAGGTTTCACAACCGCATCTGCTGCAGGCTGATGCCGGGCAACTGCCATTCGCCGACGCCTGTTTCGACGCAGTTGTCGAAATCGGTGCTCTCGCGTCAAACAGCACTGCCGGGGTAAATAGCATTCTTTCAGAGATCAGCAGAACCCTGAAGCCCGGCGGCAGATTTTTCGCCTCGGTGCTGTTTACCCGTTCCACAACCGGGTTTGGCACCGGCGAAAAGATTGACGCACACAGCTGGCGTAATGTGGCAGATGGCCCGGTAGTTGGTCTCGGCACCATTCATTTCTTCGACCGGGCAGAAATTAAAAAGCTGTGGCAGCGGCATGGCTTTATAAACCTCGAAATCGACCGCAGCGAAAGAACTGACAGAAACGGTTCGTTCAAAGTCAGCTTCTACATGGTCGCCGCCACCCGCAGTTGATTGCATAACCAGCAAAAAGAGAGCAGCAAATGTCAGACCAACAGTTTTTTATACCACCGCAGACGCAAAAGCCACTGAGTGTCGTGCTCATCGAGCCTGACATTCCGCAGAATACGGGCAATATTGCCAGGCTCTGCGCCGCAACCGGCGCCGAACTGGTTCTGGTCAGACCGCTCGGGTTCAGGCTCACCGATACAGCCTTGCAAAGAGCCGGTATGGACTACTGGAAATCTCTCAACCCGGTCATTTTGAACGATCTCGATGAATTCTTCGAGTGGGCGCACAACAAGCGGGTCTTCTACCTTTCGGCGCACGGCCAGCAAAGCTACACGGCAGCACGCTACCAGTCTGGCGATGCCCTGGTGTTTGGTTCAGAGTCAACCGGGCTGCCGACAAGAGTCTTTGAACACGCAAAAGCAGCGAACAGCCTGATAACTTTGCCAATGCTGCAGAACACCCGCTGTATCAATGTTTCATCAGCGGCAGCCGCTTCGGTGTATGAAGCGCTCAGGCAGATTTATGGCTGGTCGTCGCCGTCCGGGCCTGAAAACCCCTGAGGGCCCGGGCCGGCCGGTTCTTCGCCAGCACCGCCGGCAAATTCTTCGGCAGCCATGGCTTCTATTTCATCATCCATGTTTTCGCCCATTTCCCTGGCCATTTTTTTGGCCCAGGTCGCAAAGGTGCGCGGGTCGTTTTCGTCGATTCCCGACATTTTTGTCGGGTCGGCCAGTGATTCCATCAGCTGTTCTTCGCTGCGAACAGTTTTGACACGAGAAACAAGCCGCGAGGTTTTCTGCGAACCGCAATGCTGGCAGGCGTGAGTTTCATCACGGCTGCTGATCGGGCACAAAACCGTGAACTTTTTCCGGCAGTCAGCGCAACAAAATTCATAAAGAGGCATACCAGTCTCCCTAAATATATTCACACACAGGTCGATTATATGTTAATCTTAGGTTTACAATCAAGATACCTGAAACAATCAAACCAGCCTGAGGAAACCTGATGAGCCGGTCGCCATATGAACTGATCAACAGTACAGACGATGCACTCTGGCGTGAGGGGCTTAACGCGCTTCTGATTGAACATTCTGCCGATGCCGCCCGCGCAATTATCAGCCTTTTGAGCGACAAGGCGTGGCACAAACGTGAAGCTGCCGCCAAAACCCTGCGCGAATGGGGCGAAGACATCAGCGACCTTCTCGAAGGCTCGCTTTCAGAAGCCAACGTTGACCAGTTTTACTGGATTCTCAATATTCTCGGGCATATCGGCAGCGACAAATCGCTGGCCTGTATCAGGCACGTTCTCGTCAGCAAAGATTCTGAACTGCGCGGCTATGCGGTGCGTGCCATTGCCGCCCAGAAAAAGATCGAGAACGCCAGAGCCCTTTACCAGATGCTTAACGACCCGAACTGGGCGGTTCGAAAGCTTTGCTTCGAACAGCTGCTTGGGTTTGGCACCACAATCCTCGACGATCTGCGCAAAATCATTGCAACCCCGGCAAAGATCCCCAACAACAGTGTTATTGCCCTGTTCGTTAAAATCGGCCAGGATGCGGTCATACCTGAACTGCAGAAGTTTTATGATGAGGGCGGGTTTCCGCTGCGTTACGCGATTGTTTCAGCACTCGGCGAACTGGGAACATTACTGGCGATAGATTTTCTCATTCATCGTCTTGCTGACCCTTCCTGGGCAATCAGGCGACTCACGGCCGAACAGCTGCAGAAACTCGGGCCAAAAGTTTTTGACCGATTGACCGCAACTTTCAGTAAAGCTGATTCGCTGATCAGATACGAAATTGTGCGCATTCTCGTAAACCTGCTCGGCGAAAAGTCGATGCCGTTGATTCAACGTCTGCTTTCTGCCAACGACCAGGAACACCGCATGCTCGCCATCGAAAACCTCGCACGTCTCAAAAGCGACGAGGCAACCATGACTCTGATCGGCTGTCTTTCAGACCATGACCGCATAGTTTCCGACTATGCTTCTGACTGTCTGGCCGTCAAACCAAACCTGAATCTTGAGCTGCTGCTGCGCAATCTCGGCACTGAAGACGAAAATCTGCGCTTTCAGATTATCAAGATTATCGGTTCTATCGGTGGTCTGGCCCTGAACCCGATCATCAGAATTCTCGAATCGGGCAACAAACAGGAACGCCTCTTTCTGCTCGGCGTTCTCCAGAAAATCGCCCCGGATCAGAATCTGATCGACGTTCTTATCAAGCTTCTCGGCGACTGCAACTGGCCAGTGAGAAACGCTGCGGCCAACTGTCTGGTCAACTACGGCGAAGCTTCGGTCTCGGCGATCGTCAGGGCCCTGAACGACCCATCTGATGATGTTCAGTTCTGGTCACGTAAAGCTCTGCTCATGATCGGCCCCAAAGCGGTGATCACGCTCAAGAACATCCTCGAAGACGGTACCGAACCGGGCCTGATGCCTCACATCGTTTCGGCCCTGCTGTCGATGAACCACCCTGATGCGGTACCGGCAGTGACAAAATTTCTCGAAAACAGCGACGAATTACGCATTCAATCGGTATTTGCCTCCGTTCCTGATATATCTTCCAAAGACGTGGTCAATACTATTCTCAATCTGCTGACCCACCCCGACGAAAAAGTGGCGCGCTGGCTCTCACAGCTGCTTAAAAAGGCCGAAAATCCAAACCTGCGCCGCACGGTTTTTCTGGGTTTCAGTCATTCAAACGAAACGGTCAGATTTTATGTCTCTGAAGCCGTAGCAAGCTGGAAATCTTTGGCCGAAGCAGATGTAAAAGTGGTTGCCAGACAGCTGCAGGTTGAAAAGAGCATGAAAAACCTGCGCTCCATTATCTCATGCCTGGCCCGCAACCCCTTCCCGACTTCTGTCAAGGCTGTCGAAGATTTTCTACAGACATGCCAGCCCGGAATGATGCTCGACCTGATGCTCGAAACTGCGTCTCATGGGCGCCCTGAGTTTCTGCGCATGCTTGACCAGCTGTTGAACCGCAGGTCAGAAGTAATTACCCTCGATGACGTTGACCGGGTCGGTAAAATTCTCGGGCATGTCTATCACAGCAACCCCGAAGGCCTGGTGCAGGGCCTCACTTCACCGAGCAAGGCTTACCGCTTCTGCTGTATCATTGCACTCGACTCAATTGAAGACCGGCGCATTGCATTCTCAATCATGGAAACATTGATGCCCGATGAGGAGCCTGATGTCATGAAGCGTGCAGTCAAGACTCTGGCACGCTATTTCTTCCATGAAGATTTCAGGCTGAAGGGCGCAGTCACTGACTTCTTTCTCAGCCTCGGCAAGCTTATCACCGAGCCTCTATGCGAACATATCGAAACCCTCGAAAATGAAATCGACCGCAAGGCTCTTGTCGACATGATCGAAAGCGTCGGCGGCTCTGTCGATCCGAACCTGCTGCGCCCGAAAGGCGAAGCAAAAGTCGTTCTCTCTGACAACCACCTCGATGAAGTGCTCGAAAAGAGACGCCAGGCGCTCGAAGAGCTCGAAAAATACGACCAGCTCATCAAGGTCAGCCACACTCTCGACCTGTCGATCATGTTCACCGACGTCAAGGGCTACACCGCATTCAGCAGCAAAGCATCGCTTTCAGAAGTCATGTCGATGCTCAAGCAGCATGATGAAATTCTCAAGCCGGTTTTCGAAAAATACAGCGGTGATGCTCTCAAAAAGATTGGTGACGCGTTTCTGGTGGTATTCGAAAACCATAACAATGCCATACTCGCCGCAATTGAGATTCAGCGTAAGCTTGCTGCCTTCAATCAGACCGTTCCAGAAGAGCGGCAACTGGCGATACGCATCGCCGTTAACAGCGGCTCGGTCATCAGAACCGAAAATGACGTTCTCGGAGACGCAGTGAACCTGGCCTCGCGCCTTGAGGGCGTCGCTGACGCTTTCGAAATCGTCATTTCAGAGAACACCCTGCAGCGTATAAACCGCCAGATATTCGAAATCGAGCCCTACGGCTCCCATCAGCTGAAGGGTATCGAAAAGCCGGTCAAATCGTTCAAAATCAAGTGGTAAGGCGCTGACGCCGATACGCGCAAATAAAAAACGGTCTGCTGCATGACTCTGCGGCAGACCGTTTTTTTATCTGTTCTTTCGTCAGTTTCTGGCTCAGCTCTTGGCGGCCGGGCCGGCTGGTCTTGGCGGCTGAGGCAGCGGTTTTTCGGGTTTGCTGGCTTCAGAGGTCGGCAAACCGTAAGCTTTGGCGCTGCCCTTGCCGATTCTTTCTTCGAGACGCTTCTGAAAGTCTTTTTTATCTTCGGCGTGTTTCAGACCATCTTCATAGGTGATCTTTTTGCTGACAACAAGATCTTCAAGACACTGATCCATCGTGATCATACCATCGCCGCGGCTGGTCTGCATGATCGACAGCAGCTGGTCACTCTTGTCTTCTTTGATACAGCGGCGAACCGGTGTTGAGCCGACGAGAACCTCGTAGGCCAGAACACGGCCGGCCGACAGATAAGCCGGAACCAGGCGCTGCGAAACGATGCCTCTGAGAGTACCGGCAAGCTGCATTCTGATTGTCTGCTGCACATCGCCAGGAAACGAACCAACGATACGGTGAATCGACTCGTAGGCATTGATCGTATGCAGGGTCGAAAAGACCAGGTGACCGGTTTCAGAGGCGGCAATGGCAAGACTCATCGTTTCGAGATCGCGCATTTCGCCAACGAGAATAACGTCAGGATCTTCACGCAGCGCGCTTCTCAGGGCGTTGGAGAACGAAAGGGTATTGGTACCAAGCTCGCGCTGACTGACGACGCTGCGCTTATGCGGGTGAACAAACTCGATCGGGTCTTCGATGGTAATGATGTGATCGTAGCGCATGCGGTTAACATGATCGATCATGGCCGCAAGAGTCGTAGATTTACCAGACCCGGTGGCGCCGGTAACGAGAATCAGGCCGGCTTTGTGATTACAGATCTTTTCCATGATCGACTTGTCGATCGAGAGTTCTTCGAAAGTCGGAACCGTATTCGGAATGATACGAAAGACACCCGCCATACCGTTTTTCTGCATGAAGACGTTAACGCGGAAACGGGCGCAGTCAGAAATTTCGTATGAAAAATCGAGTTCCATGCGCTCATTGAATTCGCGCTTTTGCGCGTCGTTCATGATCGAAAACAGCAAAAACCGGCTTTTTTCGGGAGTAATGGTTTCGAATGTGGTTCTGACGAGCTCACCGTGTACCCTTATGCTTGGTGGCAGGCCGATAGAAATATGTAAGTCGGAGCCCTTTTCTTCGTGCAGGTAGTAGAGAAGTTCTTTGAGATCGGTGATGTTCTCTTTTGCAAATTTGCGACGCAGAACGCGGGTTTCGACATTTTCGGGCCGCAATGAATCGAGAGTTATCTTTTCGTTTTTAAGAACTGCGTCAAGCTGATCTTCAGACAGCTTCGAAACGAGTGAGATCATGCGGTCCTTGTCGACATCAGATGAGCTGTCAAAAAGATTCAGAAACGAAGTGACGCCGAAGTAGTCGCGACGTTTGAGAATTTCGCGAGACCACCAGGCAATATCGGCGCTGTTATCGAAACAGGCCGAAACCAGTTCTTTAAGAAACGCCTTGCGTGGCTGGCGCGACAGGTTTTCGACAATCGTGTGCCTGATAGAGAGGTCTTTATCGTCGAGCTTGAGCAGCAGCAGCCCGGCAATCAGCTCGAATTTCTGCAGTTTTGAAATTGCTTCGATAGCGCAGGTACGCACCAGCGTGTTTTTTGAATTGTCGATCAGAAAAAGCAGCGGTCGCAGCGCTTCTTTTGAACCAATTACTCCGAGAATCTTGAGAACCTGTATGATCAGGTCTTCGTCTTCGGTATCGAGACAGGCCAGCAGAGGGTCAACCGCGTGCACCCCAAGCTGCACGATAATGCGGTGGGCATAATCCTGAATGAATATCGACTCATCCTTGATGAACGGCAATAGCTCGGTGATGACCGAAGGGTCACGCACTTCGCCGAGAGCGGTCAACAGATAATACTTGGTATCCTGGGTTGGCTGGCCGAATTTTTCATGAACCAGTTTTACGACTTCAAGACCCAGCACCCTGCCGAGCAAGTTCATCATGCTCAGCCTGGTATCTTTGCTGGCGGTCGGAAAAATCGCAAGAACGTGCGGCACGACTTCGCGGCCCCAGTTGCTGAGCGCTTTTATCGATTCCTG
>JAKQKW010000131.1 GCA_029560455.1 Candidatus Rifleibacteriota bacterium | reverse complement strand
GCCAGAAGGTTATCGGCCTGCACCAGAAGATTGCCGCTGTCCGGGTCGCCGCAGGAAAGATCTTCGCGCTTTTTGAGAAGGTGAAACGGCACCTGGCGATGATGATTGACTACGGCTCTTTTCCCTATCCAGTCCAGTGTTGGCATTGTGTGACCCTGCTATGTTGATTTGTTTATGCATTTTCGCGCAAAATCAGAAATATTGCAACGACAAAAACAATAAACAAAGTCGGTCAGCCTGTCCTCTGCCGGTATCCGAGAAAAATTTCCGGTCTAGTCCATGAATCTGCTGATCGGAGACAACATGATTTTAAAGAAACCGTAAACGATTATAACTATAAACACCCATGCCAATACACCAACTACGTTATAGCCAGCATAATGCAGGTAGAGGCCTATGGGCGACAGCAGAAT
Organism: Candidatus Rifleibacteriota bacterium; assembly: GCA_029560455.1. Next base: position 2,758 of record JAKQKW010000131.1, on the reverse strand, counting down.
AAAAATCACTACCAGCCAGTTTTCGATGCGCTCTTTGAGAGCCTGCTGTTCAGCTACTTCTTGTTTTTCCTGTTCGGTCATGGCTGCCCCCGTCAAATTTCTCTCTCATTTCTGATTATACGACCCGCAAACTAAAAATGAAACAGCCTCATCAGCAACGACACAGTGATTTTATTCTGTACAGAGTCAAAATTATCGGCATATATCAATGTAACACTCAATTCGAGTAACTTCTGCTATACGTAAAAAACCATGCGATCAACTTTCCGACAGGTTCAAGTTACTTTTTTGGCTTTTTTTTGCTGCTGTAAGCAGCCCTTGGCGAGCAGACGCGGTTTGATGGGGTAAGAATTTCGTTTATGGCCGAGGCGTTCAGGCCAGTTATCTCGCCGATTTCTGCGCTGGTATGACCGGCACGGGCAAGGTTTTGCACGGTGCGTATCAATTGCTGATCCTTGTCAGCCAGAGCCTTGTCTCTTTCGGCGATGACGCTGTCTTTCTCTGCGATAGCGTTATCTTTCTCAGCGATGATTGCCAGTGCCCGATCGCGTTCTTCGGCAGCCCGCTCGCCGGCGGCAAGTTCTTCGAAAACTTCGTCTTCGACGTGCATGATTTCGCGCATTTCTTCGCTTTCGGCAGCCTTACGCAGCCTTCTGATGATTTCCCGATACTTTTCGGGAAATTCGGTTTCGTCAACATTCAGAATATGTTCGCTGCCATGAATATTGTCGGGATCGAACACCGCCAGAATGCTTTCTAATTCTGTGCGGCGCCGGTTTTTCAGCCGCGCGGTCTGAATGATGTAGCTGTCGTGGGTAAGGCCCTCGATGAAGTCGTTTTTTACGGTAAATACTTTTTTAGTAGTCAGATCAGTGTAAGTTCTGGCGATTTTAAGTACCGAGGCATCGATGTTGTCGAGCGGATAGCCAAGGAAATAAATGCTGATTATCGGCGTGCCTCGACGCTGTATCCCAATGTTTTCAGTATTTTCGGGGTTGGCATACTGCCTGCCGAGATAGCGCCTGAATCTGATGATATCAGTGGCGTGTTTCGCCTTTTGTACTTCTACAATTACCAGTCGCTCACCCTGGGCCGTTTTAATGCGGGCCGCGAAGTCCATGCGAAAAACCGAGTGCTTCGCCGGGTTATCGCGGGTAATCACGACTTCCTGCGGGCGGGGTTCGAGACTGACGATCTTTTTGCCGATAACCGCGCCAAGCAGCAGTCTGGCCACGCGGTTGTCTTCCATCAGATATTTGAAGACCGAATCATAAATCGGATTGGCGATCAGCATAAAACTCTCCCGACACCATTCTAACTCTTCCCAATCGACGAATGCAAATGCCGCTCCAAAAATAGCAACGCTATTTTTGGGTACAGCAGATATATTGACATGGCACATGAAAATCCATACTATAATTGCGTATTTTCATGATAATCCACAACTTGTTAGCCTCAGAAAGCAAGTTTTTATCGAAGTCTTTTTCGGTTTCACCAGATATATCGCCGCCCTCGCCCGGATTCGCCAGCAAGGAGTTACAGAATGAAATGCCCATACTGTTGTGAAGACATCATGGACGGCGCCACGATCTGCAAGCACTGCAAATCAGATCTGAAGGTACCGCTCCCATGGAAGGGTGGCGTGAAGAACAAAGGCGGCAAGATTTCCTACAACGAGGTAGTTGATAAGGTTGGATTATTGCCAAACGTCAATAAGCGCGACAATATGATACAGGGTATCACTGTCGCGGTGTTTGCGCTCCTCGGAGGTCTAATTGGCCTGATCGTCGGCGGCTGGCCGGAAGGCTTCGGCCTCGGCGTCGTCGGCGGCCTGATCGTTGGTGGGTTCCTCAGCGGCCTGGTGCTGATGGTCATCGGAATGTTCCGACATTAGTGACCCATCGGCATCAGCAGATTCCAATCGCCACCTCATAACTGTTCTTCTTTGCAATAAAACCGCGCAATCGGTGAAATCTGCGGATCGGCCAGCTCACGATTTCATCTGAAAAAAATAAAATTTCTATCAATCCTTTTTCGATTTTCTGGCATATTACTTTTTAACTTATGCTCAAAATCGAAAAACAACTGGTTATAGATTTCGGGAAAGGCGACGCGAAAGCCGCAGCCGCACTGTTCGAGCAACTGCGCCGCCCGCTTTTCGCCTACTTCTATCGCTTGAGCTTCGACCGCTGTGTTGCCGAAGACCTGCTGCAGGAAACCCTGCTCACCATCCACAGCCGCATCGAAACCTACAATCATGAATTTGCCTTCATGCCCTGGGTCTGGGCCATCGCCCGCAACAAGTTTCTCGAATTCAAGCGCAGCCAGAGCCGCGTTGTCAGGCTGATTCCGCAGCTGGTTCGCAGTAATCAGCCGGCCGCCTCGTTCTGCGATGCCAGCGATACCGGAGCCGACCTGCACAACTGTCTCGACACCCTCTCAGAATCAACGAAAGAAGCCTTTGTGCTCAAACATTTTCAGGGTATGACTTTTAACGAAATCGCCGAATTGCAGCAGATTCCGCTGCCAACCGCCAAATCGCGCGTGCTGTTTGCGATTAAAAAGATACGCGAGTATTTCAACCGAGGTGAACTATGAACGGCAGATGCCTTAACGAAGAACAGCTGATCGAGCTGTATTACGCCGAGACCGACTGCGCCGAAGCCAAAGCGCATCTTGCCAGTTGCCCCGACTGCCAGAATGCTTTCGCCAGATTGTGCAACGAGCTCGTCGAGCTCGATATGGCGGTTCCTGATGG
>JAKQKW010000165.1 GCA_029560455.1 Candidatus Rifleibacteriota bacterium | reverse complement strand
ATTCGAGCTGATTTTCCCGGAACTGCCAGAAGTTGACCAGGAACTGGTTAAAAACTGGCGCAACGCCAAGACGCCGGCCCGCTACGGTTCAGGAACGCGGGCCGAATATGCCAGGGCTACTGCTCTTGAGGCCTGGGTCGGATATCTGTTTCTGACCGGACAGAATGATCGCCTGCAGTCATTGATGGCAGTGGCCGCGGGTTTGAATGAAGAATAAGGATAATAAGATGAATAAAAAGCAGAGTGGTTTCGGTAAAGACAGCGGTCGCGAAGAACGCGGCGGCGAACGTGGCAAAAAGCCGAGGTTCTCAGAAGATAAACGCGAACGCAAACATGACCGCGATGATAAATTTGTCGAGCGTGGCCGACCGTCTTTTCCTGGCCGCGATGAAGAAAAACGCCATGGTGGTGAAAAACGCCCTGTTCGGCCGGCAAAACGTGATGATCGTCCGGCGAAACGCGACGACCGCCCGGCAAGGCGAGAAGGCCCCGCAAAGCATGATGATCGTTATGAAAAACGCGATGACCGTCCGGCAAGACGTGAAGATCGACCGGCAAAACGCGATGATCGTCCGGCGAAGCGTGACGACCGACCGGCCAGAAGAAGCGAGCGCCCGGAAAAGGCATACAGCAAGGAGCGGCCGGCCCGCAAACCTGAATTCGAAAAGCGCGAAAAATCATTTGTCGGCGAAGCCACTCAGGTTGAGGGCGGCGAAGATGAACGCCTGATTCTCAAGGGGCGCCATGAAGTCGTTCAGGCTCTTGAAAGCGGTCAACAGATTGATTCGGTGGTTATTTCGACTGCAGTAAAAGGTCCGGTTGGCAGTGTGGTTCGCGATCTTGCCAGTACCCGCGGGATTCCGGTCAAGGAAATGAACCCGGATCTGTTCGCGAGAAAATTCGGCGATAAGAGCCAGGGCATTGTTGCTATCGGTGGTTCTTTCGCATACTGCTCGCTCGAAGAAATTTCAGTGAAAGCCTGTGCCGGTCGCGGCATTCTGGTCGCACTCAATCATGTTGAAGATGCCAGAAATCTTGGCGCGATTGTACGCACTGTTGAATCTTCCGGCTGCAGCGGAGTTCTTATTCCGAAGCATCGTTCGGCAGGTATGACCGAGTGGGCGATTCGTACTGCTCAAGGCGCTGCCGCCTATCTTCCGGTTGCCAGAGTGAACAACCTCGGTGACGCACTTGAAAAACTCAAAGAAGATGGTTTCTGGGTCGTCGGCCTCGATGGTGACGCACCGAAGAGATACGACGAAGTGGTGTACAGCGGTAAAATTGTACTGGTTGCCGGCGGTGAAGACACCGGGCTCGGCGAAAGAGTAAGAAAAGTATGTGATGACGTCGTGTCGATTCCGCTCTCGGGCAAGACGCCATCGCTGAATGTTTCAGTCAGCACTGCGGTCGCCCTGTACGAGATTTTGCGCCAGAAAGATTTTTTTAAAAAATAATTGAAAAAACAGTTGACATTAAATCAGGCGTGCTTTATAATCCGACAATACCGTTAACGCGGTACAGTTCCCAGTGAACTGGTGCTGCTGGCATAGCTCAATTGGCAGAGCAGCTGACTTGTAATCAGCAGGTTGCGGGTTCAAGTCCCATTGCCAGCTGCAGACGGAGAGATGCCCGAGTGGCTAAAGGGGGCAGACTGTAAATCTGTTGGCTAGCGCCTACGGTGGTTCAAATCCACCTCTCTCCAGTGAATCGCCCGTGTAGCTCAGACGGTAGAGCACTTGCATGGTAAGCAAGAGGTCACCGGTTCAATCCCGGTCGCGGGCTTTTATCGTATCTTTGGGTTGATATTGATTTTCCCATAATTTCTCAGGAGGACGCCACATGGCAAAGGAAACTTTTACCAGGACCAAACCGCACGTTAACGTTGGAACCATCGGTCACATCGATCACGGCAAAACAACGCTGACCGCTGCAATCACCATGACATCAGCAGCAGCTGGTGGAGCTAAAGTAATGAACTATGCAGACATTGACTCAGCTCCTGAAGAAAAAGCCCGCGGGATCACAATCAATACTTCACACGTTGAATATGAAAGCCCGAAGCGCCACTATGCTCACGTTGACTGCCCGGGTCACGCCGACTACATCAAGAACATGATCACCGGCGCAGCTCAGATGGACGGTGCAATTCTGGTTGTTGCCGCTACTGACGGTCCGATGCCGCAGACTCGTGAACACATTCTCCTGGCCCGCCAGGTAGGCGTTCCCAGAATCGTGGTTTTCCTCAACAAGTGCGACCTGGTTGACGATGCCGAACTGCTCGATCTCGTCGAACTCGAAGTTCGCGACCTGCTCAGCAAGTATGAATTTCCCGGCGACGATACACCGATCATCCGCGGTTCAGCCACTAAAGCTGTTGCCGCTGGCGGCAAAGGTCCCGATTGCGAATGCATCACCAAGCTTCTTGAAACCCTCGACGCTTACATCCCCGAACCGGAACGCGCCCTTGATAAACCCTTCCTTCTCCCGATCGAAGACGTTTTCACCATCACTGGTCGCGGCACCGTTGTAACCGGTCGTGTTGAACGCGGCATCATCAAAGTCGGCGACAAGGCTGAACTCGTTGGTATCCGCGACACCCGCGAAACCACCGTTACCAGCGTTGAAATGTTCCGCAAGCTTCTTGACCAGGGTCAGGCTGGCGATAACGTAGGTATCCTCCTGCGCGGTATCGAAAAGAATGACGTTGAACGCGGTATGGTTCTGGCCAAACCGGGCAGCATCAAACCCCATGCCAAGTTCCACTCACAGGTCTACATCCTGAGCAAAGAAGAAGGCGGCCGCCATACCCCGTTCTTCTCTGGCTACAGACCGCAGTTCTATTTCAGAACCACCGACGTGACTGGCGTTGTTCAGCTCGGCGAAGGTAAAGAAATGGTTATGCCTGGTGACCGCGCTGAATTCCAGTGCGAACTGATCACCCCGATCGCTTGTGAAGAAGGTCTCCGCTTCGCCATCCGCGAAGGCGGCCGCACCGTAGGCGCCGGCGTTGTAACCAAAATCATCAGCTGATTTTTCTGTAACGTTAGTGGGGGCGGGTTCACGCCCGCCCCTTCTTGATCTTCAAAGCCGACCTGGTCGGCTTTTTTAAGCGAGGTTAATGTTATGCGCGAAAAGATTACTCTGGTTTGCAGCAGCTGCAAACGCAAAAACTACATGTCAATGAAAAACAAGCGCAATGACCCCGATCGCATCGAACTGAACAAGTATTGCAGCGCCGAACGCAAGCATACCGTTCACAAAGAAGGCAAGTAAGGGTTTGTTGGCGAACATAGGCCAATAGCTCAATTGGCAGAGCACCGGTCTCCAAAACCGGGGGTTGGGGGTTCGACTCCCTCTTGGCCTGAATGATTACCCCACTCGAAACGAGGGTCACATGAGCAAAATTGCAAACTGGTGGAATGAAACCTCCCGCTTCCTGCGCGAAGTCTGGATTGAAGTCAGACCGAAAAATGGTCGCGTTTCGTGGCCAACCTACGAGAACGTCAAGATCTCAACCAAAGTGGTTGTGGTTTCCTCAATCGGTCTTGGACTGTTTATCGGGCTGCTCGACATCCTGTTCGGAAAGATCCTGACAGCTATCGTCGGCGGCGGAATGGGATAAGGGCTTACTGTGGATATTCTAAAAGCAAAATGGTATGTGATCCATACCAACTCCGGTTCAGAATATAAGGTTAAAAAGAACCTCGAAAACCGTGTTGAGCTTCTCGGCAAAAAAGACAGCATCTTCCAGGTGCTGGTACCCGAAGAAAACGCTGAACGCGTTCAGGACGGCGAGCGTGTCACACAGACCCGCAAGATCTATCCTGGTTATGTTCTGGTTCAGATGGATATGGACGACGATACCTGGACTGTTGTTAAGAACACTCCCGGCGTCACCGGTTTCGTAGGTCTCGGCAGCAAACCGACGCCTCTGCATGATAAAGAAGTGCAGACCGTTCTGCGCGCCGCCGGCATCGGCCCACAGCGCTCAGCCGCCATGACCCCGATCGGGTTCACCGAAGGTCAGACCGTCAAAATTATCGACGGCCCCTTCACAGATTTTATTGGTGTCATTAAAGAGATCAACCAGGAAAAGCGCAAGGCGAAGGTTCTTGTGTTCATATTTGGTCGCGATACCGCGATCGAGGTCGATCTCATTCAGCTCGAAGAAGCTTGAAAACTGAAGAATTCGTTCTTAGAAGGAGTTAATTTAAGTTATGGCCAAGAAATTAGTAGCTGTCGTTAAATTGCAGATTCCGGCTGGTAAAGCAAATCCGGCCCCCCCGGTTGGTCCCGCTCTTGGCCAGCATGGTGTTAACATCATGGACTTCTGTAAGAACTTCAATTACAAGACGGCAAAAGAAGGCGATGCAATTATTCCGGTCGAAATCTCTGTATTTGCTGACCGTTCTTATACTTTCATCACCAAAACCCCGCCTGTATCGTTCTTGCTGAAAAAAGCCGCTGGCATTCCCAAGGGCAACCAGACTCCTGGCCGCACCAAGGTTGGTAAAGTAACCAAGGCGCAGATCAAGGAAATCGCTGAACGCAAGATGCCTGACCTCACCGCCGCTTCTCTCGAAGCCGCCATGAACGTCGTCAAAGGCACTGCCCGCAGCATGGGTATGGAAATTGTTGACTAAGTTTGCCACTCCGTGGTAAACTCTTCTACCCTCGAAGAAAGGAGGAAGCAAAGATGCCGAAACACTCCAAAAGATATAATAACGCTAAGAAAGACCTCGTTCACCTGAAACAATATTCAGTGGAAGAGTGCTTTGATAGAGTTAAAAAGACTGCCACCGCCAAATTCGATGAATCCATCGATATCGCTGTTCGCACCGGACTCGATCCGAAATATGCCGATCAGCAGTTGCGCGGTAGCTGCGTCCTGCCGCACGGTTCAGGCAAAACTACCCGCGTGGTCGTTTTCGCCGCCGGTGCAAAAGCACAGGAAGCAACAGCTGCTGGAGCAGACTTCGTAGGCGCCGAAGATTTGGTCGCCAAGATCGAAGGAGGCTGGGTTGATTTTGATGCCGCCGTCGCAACACCCGACATGATGAGATTTGTCGGTAAGCTCGGTAGAATTCTTGGTCCACGCAACCTGATGCCCAACCCCAAGGTTGGTACCGTCACCATGGACGTAGCCAAGGTTATTACTGAACTGAAAGCTGGTAAACTCCAGTACCGTGTTGAAAAGGCCGGGATCATTCACACCGCCATTGGAAAAGCTTCTTTTGATGCCAAAAAGCTCAAAGAAAATTTCCTTGCCTTCTTTCAAGCGATTCACAAAGCCAAGCCGTCTGGTGCCAAAGGCACCTACATCAAATCGGTAACCGTCAGCTCAACTATGGGCCCCGGCTACGATCTCGATGTAAACGAAGCTCGCGCTGAATCAGAAAAGGGTAATGCCTGATCTGACTTGAACTGAGACTGGTCGAAGACCGCAGGTCTTAATTAATTGGCCGAAAGGCCTCCCTGCCGAGACTGGAAGACAGTACGATAGAATTATCGAACCGTTTCCGGTTTTGGTGCCGGAAACGGTTTTTCTTTATCCCCCCTCAAGGAGGTGAAAACATTGAAAGATCTCTCTAACAAAGAAGCCTACGTAAAGGAATTTTCAGAAAAACTCGCTAAATCACAGGTGGTAGTTCTTGCCAGCTGCGAAGGCGTTACCGTCTCTGAAATGACCGCTCTGCGCAAAGCTGTACGTGAATCAGGCGCCGAAATGAGAGTTGTAAAAAACACTCTGCTCTGCCGCGCTCTTCACACCACCCCGATGAAAGAGCTTGAAGGTCACATGAAGGGCAATACCGCTGTAACTTTTGGTTACAACGATCCTATCGCCCCCGTTAAAGCTCTGTTCGACTTTGCTGATAAAGCCAAGAAGTTTACCTTCAAAGCTGGCTACATGGAAGGCAAACTGCTCAACGTAGCAGACCTGACCGCCCTTTCCAAAGTGCCTGGCCGCAAAGAACTTCTCAGCATGCTCGCATCTGCAGTTCAGGGTCCGATCCGCAAACTCGCCGGCGTTCTCGACTCTCTTCGCAAGAAAAGAGAAGAAGCTACTGGTGCCGCTCCGGCCGAAGCCCCCGCTGCCTGATTTTAATCCGATTTCTGCATAAGACTTATAAGGAGTTTATAAAATGACCAAAGAACAGATTCTCGAGTCTATCGAAAAGATGACCGTTCTCGAACTTTCTGAACTTGTAAAAGCCATCGAAACCAAATTCGACGTTACCGCCGCCGCCCCCGTTATGATGGCCGCCGGCCCGGCAGCAGCCGCTGTTGAAAAAGACGAATTTGACGTCGTTATCGAAAGCAATGGCGCCAACAAGATCAACGTAATCAAAGTCGTTCGCGAACTGACCGGTATGGGCCTCAAAGAAGCCAAAGACCTGGTAGACGCAGTTCCGAAGACCCTCAAAGAAGGTCTCACCAAGGCCGACGCCGAAATGATGAAGAAAAAACTCGAAGAAGCCGGCGCCAAGGTTGCCCTCAAGTAATCTTAACCGCTTCTCTCACAAAAACCCCGCTTCGGCGGGGTTTTTTGTTGCCCGGCTTTTCCTGAGCCTGTCGAAGGGGCGCACCGTCATTTTATGGAAACTTTAACCTCTCTCTGCTAGTATGTTTTTGACAAAACAGAGGGAGTGTACTGAATGAACGAAAAAGTTTCTGCCGAGCGTCTCGAAATCTTCGCCCCTGTAAATGGCTTTCTAATGCCGATTGAGACTGTTCCCGACCCGGTTTTTGCGCAAAAACTGGTTGGAGACGGGGTTTCGATCGACCCGACTTCCGACTGTCTGAAAGCACCGGTTGCCGGCGAAATCATTCAACTGCACGCTTCTTCACATGCTCTGACCATTAAAACCGCCAGCGGTATCGAAGTTCTCGTTCACATCGGTCTCGATACCGTAAAACTGGGTGGCCGCGGTT
>JAKQKW010000128.1 GCA_029560455.1 Candidatus Rifleibacteriota bacterium | reverse complement strand
GCCTTCTTCTCAGTTACCGGAAACCGTGCCGCTTTTACCATTGCCTTGCTTTCGTCGTCGGCGATTTCCCAGGGGATCTTTGAGACCACCGCCAGAACCGAAGCCGTCTGCAGACTGCCGTTGCGGCTGAGATGCAGCTGCGCCGGTTTCAACACCGGGTTGACGGTCAGTTCAACCTTGCCGCCACCGGCCGGAAAGAACCCCCAGCTGAGCAATTCAATTTTACAATCACCACCAAAGCGTCTGATCATAGGAAGAAATACTTCGCTGACATAGTGAAAAGTTGGCGAAAGCGGGTTGTGGGTGCCACCCTCGATAACCACCTTCGACGGGTGCGAAGCCAGCAGCAGAGGCGGCAGAATCGTCTGCAGCACCAGCATTGCGCTGCCGGCGCTGCCCACCGCAAAGTGATAGTCGTCGGCGAGCACGAAGCCAGGTTTGAAAACCAGCTGCTGCGAAGAGATCGCGTCGCCGCTGATTTCGGCCGAACAGATTTCCTGCGCCGCATGCACGCAGGTCAGATGCTGGCGCATCAAACCGGGCTTTTTGCGTTTCGCCCGAATCTTCTCGATCGTAAACTCCTTGCCGGTGCAGGCCGAAAGTGCCAGTGCAGTGCGCAGAACCTGGCCGCCACCTTCACCCATCGAACCATCGATTGTTATCATTTTTGTTTCCATATTTTTCTCTTTCAATTCTAAACCAGAACGAGCCGCGCCGTCGTCAATCCAGACTTATTGATAGTTGCATTAATAAAGTCAGTTTTTGTATTGGGCAAGGCACGGGGAGAAGTCGGGATTGCTTTTTCGTAAGCTTGTGAGCGAAGCGAATCGCTGGAGAAAAAGCAACCCGACTGATAGACCGGGCCGCCGAATCAGTAAACTAGATTTTAATTTTACAGGAATCAATAATTGACGGCTGGCCAGTCGTTGCGCTGCGAGTCTCTCTCAAAGCAGGTTCAGCAGTTTTTCGCTCAGGCCTTTTTCGCCGAGAACCAGCTTTAGTGTCGACTTTTCGGCGACTTTTTCGATCAGCTCGAGTTCACGCAGGCGCATCAGAGTCGGGTTCGCTTCGAGCATTTTTGCAGTATTGCACTGGCTTCTCGTCGCAGCGGTTTCTTCGCGTCTGATGATCTGATTCGCTTCTGCTTCTTTCTGTGCAGCAACGACACGGTTCATGATGTCGCGCATCTTGCCCGGCAGAATGATATCTTTGATCCCAAAACCGCAGATTTCTATACCATAGGCTTCGGCTTTGCTCTTCAGCGCCGCAGAAATTTCTTCAGCAAGCTGATCTTTGGCGGCGAGCATTTCGTCGATTTTGCGTGAACCGACAACGGCGCGCATGATCAGCTGACATTCGCGATAAAGGGCCGTTTCCGCTGATTCGCTGACCGAAACCGATTTCAGGGCATCTCTGATTCTGAAGCTGGCAACCGCGTTGAGCCGCAGGCTGACCTTATCAGCGGTGATGATTTCCTGCCCCGAAAGATCGAGAACTTTTTCCTTGCGGCTGACCATGATGAATTTCAGGGCCGAAATGTTTTTCCAGAAGGCGTAAAAACCAGGTTCAAGCTCGGCGACAAATTTGCCGTCACGAAAATAAACGCAGGTTTCGCCCTGTTCAACCTGAACCGCTTCGAGCAGT
>JAKQKW010000126.1 GCA_029560455.1 Candidatus Rifleibacteriota bacterium | reverse complement strand
AATACTCAAATCGGCCCTGGAAAAGCCGGTAAAAGCAGATACTCAGGCACTTCTCAATCGCCTTGGCCAGTTTCGCAAAACCATGAGCCAGAACCAGAGTGCGGCCCGCCGGGCTGTGTCTGTGTGCCGCAAACTGATCAGCGCTTCGGCAGATATGCCCGCTGAGCGGCTAGAAGGCAGGCTGCGCGCCGAGTTTTTTGACGTTCTGCAGCTGCATGACCAGATCTGCAGCGATAAAGATCTTTTTCCGTGGTTTTCGATACATCAGACGCGCTATATAACCCGCCATACCATGGAAGTGGTCAACCTCAGAGCATCTGCGGCAACAACGGTCGGGCAATGGATGCAGCAGATAAGCGAATTTTTTGCTGCGCTCGAAAGATTTCATGAATACCAGATTCCGCTATTAGATAAGGCAGTAGAAGAATTGAACAGGCAAAACAAGTCGAAAACGGTTCGAGGGAGTTATTGTAATGAGTAATCCATACACCCAGAATACCGCTTATCGAAAGACTCAGATCGAAACGGCATCGCCTGAGACCCTGATTCTTATGCTCTATGACGGTGCCCTGCGTTTTATGAGTCAGGCCGAAATTGCCTTTGAAGAGAAGAACCTTGAACAGATCAGCAATCTGCTGCTGCGGGTTCAGGCCATTTTTGCCGAACTGATGACAGCCCTCGACAAGGAAAAAGGCGGCGAAATTGCCGTTAACCTTGAACGTCTGTATGTCTTCTTTCTTGAAAAGCTCGGTGAAGCCAATGTCAAGAAAGACGTCAAGCCAATGCTCGAGATTAAGCCGCTGGTGCAGAATCTGCGCAACACCTGGGAACAGGCAATGCAGAAGCATCAGACCTCAGCGCAGGTGGTGCCGCCGCGGCCGAGATTGAACGTGGCAGTTTAACTGAGAAAGGCAGGTGATCGCTTTGTCCGGAATCAGCGGTGTCAGTGGTGCAGCTACAGCTGAATTGATGAAAATTCTCGAAGCTAACCAGCAGGCGACCATGGATCTTGCCGAAAAAATGGTTAAAGTAGCGGTTGGCGCAAAGGTTGCAGAATCTGAAGCAACCGGGCTGGGTAGGGCAATTGATCTGTATGCCTGAATTTTATCTTTGTTTTAAGCCCGCTTTGCGGTAAAATGGGCCGGACGCCTCTTTCGAGCGGCGTCCGGTTTCATTTTACACGCCAGATATTTCTGGGGGGCCATATCAATACCGGAATAATTTTTTATGTCGATGGACTGAAAAACCTGTATCGGCGGCAGCTCGATCTTTGCCGGCCGGTAGCTGAAGGTTTGTCTGCCATCGAAATTCTTGCCCGCCGGTTTCCTGATAATGGAGCATTGTCGGCACGGTTACTGCTTATGCCTGACACGCCCGAGTTCGATGGCCTGGCCGCTCAGGCCGGGGTTATCAATTTAAAGGTCAGTCGTTTTTCTCTGGCAGCAGTGCAGGAAAAGCCGAAAATGCTGCAGCAACAGCGCTGGAACCTCGAAGATGACAGCGGCAACGATACCTGGGTTGGTGCTGCTCTGGCCGAAGCGGTAAAAGAACAGGACTGGCAGACCGCTGTTATGATTCCGGTTCAAAACCTTCTGGTCGAGCCGTCAGCAGTGACAGAAAGCCTTGAACTTTTTCGCCGCGAATCTTTCGATATGCTTGCAGCAGAAGAGCGTGTCTGTGGGGCCGCCTGGTATATTTTTCAGGCTGATCTGCTGCTTGGACTGCTGCAAAGCCACCCGGACCTGATGTGGGCGCGGGGCGGGCTTGCCTGGGCGGTTCGCAAACCGCTATACCCTTTCAAGGTCGGGGCTTTTCATTGTCCGCGGGTTAGACCGGCACTGGCGGCTGATTTGCGCCTGAATTCAGAACGGGCACTGAATACGATTTCGGGCTCGATCACTGATGATTTTGTTAAGCCCGGCTTCTCGTATGAAAACTGGCTTAACTGTTCCGGATGGGAAACCCGCTGGTGTGATTTTGCACCTCTGATAGTCAATGTTGAACCGGCAAATATCTGCAATGCTTCTTGTGTCGGGTGTATTTACCCTGCAATGCAGAGGCCAAAGATAATCATGACCCCCGAAATCTTTGGTCGGGTGCGTGAGGCATTTGTGCCCGGAGACGACTGTCGCTGGGTTTTTTCGGGCTGCGGAGAGCCAATGTTGAACCCTTTTATGGCTGATATGGCCTCATCAGTTGCGGGTTTTAGCGCTATGTTGATAACTTCGCTGCAGAAGCTGCCGCCGGAAGGGTTTCCAATTGCAGCTTTCGATCAGATAAGAATCAGCGTCGATGCCCTGGCAGAAGAAGACTTTTTGAAGCGCCGCCCCGGTTGCAGCTGGAAAAACGTCGAGAGTTTTCTCAATTTTGCCCGGGTCGGCAAAGCTGCAGCTCCAGATAATTTCCCGGAAGTCGGCGTCAGTTTTCTGCGGCAGGCGGTTTCTGAAAGTCAGCAGCAGGCCTTTCTCAACTACTGGAAACAGGTTGTCAGGCCTGTATTTAAAGATCATTTTTTTAAATGGCCATTTGACAGTGCACCCGAAGCTGTTCAGTGGTATCAGATTCTCGGAGATTCGACATTTGCCGGCGCCAGAGCGCGCACTTCGAAGGTTGATTT
>JAKQKW010000096.1 GCA_029560455.1 Candidatus Rifleibacteriota bacterium | reverse complement strand
GTTTCGGCAGGTCAGGCGATTGCATAAGCGACGCTTGTCGAGCACCCCATAGTTCCCTGCAAACGATGCCGCTAAGACCGGACGTTTTGCCTGGAGGGCAAAACGCGGGCGATTGCCGCAGGATGCGGCTTAGAGCCCGAGTTCCGGTCGTGCGAGCAGAGTGAGCAGACGGAACTATGAGGGTGCGAAGATCGCAGAGCGTTGCAACGACTGACATGCCGTGACAAGTTGTTGGAAATAAAAACCGGCCGGGGCATAACCCCGGCCGGCTTGCTTGATTAAGTAAAACTCAGTTGAGCTTGTGGGCCTTGAAGATTTCCTGCAGGGCCATGGTGGCGGCCAGACGCACTTCGCGGCTCTGGTCGCGGGTGGCATTCTTCAGGGCAACGAGACAGCGAATGTCGCGCAGATTGCCAAGCGCTTCGGCTGCGGTTTTGCGCACGGCACTGCTGCGGTCGGCGAGCATCTGCATCAGGGTTTCGACGACACTGCTGTTACCAATGCGGCCGAGAATGCGGGCGACGTTCTCACGCAGGAAGTTATTGCGGTCCTGTGAGATGCGCAGCAGGCGACCGATCAGATTGTTCTCGCCAATGCGCACCAGCAGATCGCAGGCATGACGTCTGATGCGCTCTTCGGCGTGCTTGAGCGCTTCGATAAGTACTTCGTATGAGTTTTCGCCAAAGCTGACGATTGCTTCGCTGCAGGCGAGCGGTACAATCGGGGACGGGTCATCGAGGCGGGCGAGCATCGGCATGATCGAATGCGGGTCACCGATGCGGGCGAGTGCTTCGGCCGCCGCTTCCCTGACCTTTTCAGATGCGTCTTCGAGTGATTTGACCAGGTGCGGCAGAGCAACACGGTCGCGGCGTTCGCCAAGCACGACTACAGCCATGCAGCGCACCGCTTCGGCCTTGTCGGTGAGGGCGGCGATGATGATATCTGGCACGCGGGCATCGGCCATCTGAGAGAGCGATTTGATCGACAGACGTCTGACCATTTCGGAAGCGTCTTTGCTCGCTTTTTCGAGAAATTCGACAGCGGCGGTGTCTTTGAGCTCACCCAGAACCTGGGCGGCTTTGGCGCGAACCGTTTCGACCGAGTCACGCAGAGCCTCGATCGCCGGCTGTACCGCAGCGGTGGTGCCGATCTTGCCGATTGCTTCGATGGCGGCCGAGCGAACCTTTTCGGTGGTGTCTTTCACCAGGTTCGACAGGGTTCTGATGGCGCGCGGGTCGCGGGTGTCACCAAGCACGGTCGCGATCGAGACGCGCACCGCTTCGGCCGGATGTGAAGCACCCATGATCAGTTTTTCGACGAGCTTGCGGCTCTGGTTCGAAATCAGCTGCCGCGACAGCAGTTCGAGCGGAATATTGTATTCAGGCTTTTTGAGAATATCGATGAGGGCGTCGAGAGCACCTTCGGTCTTGATGCCGCCGAGAGCTTCGACACACCATTGCCGTTGCAGCTGATCGCCGCTGGCAAAGTAGCTCATGATCACTGGTATCGCCTTGTCGTTGCCGACTTTGGCGAACAGATGGGCGACGTTTAGCCTGATCAGATGCAGAATTTCGCTGCTGCATTCAAGAATGCGCTTGTCGGGAATCCCGGCAAGCTTTTTCATGTCTTTGTCTGTGATGGTTTCACGGGCGATTTTGATCAGCAGCCCGAAAGCGCGCTCGTCCTGCAGGGCGGCGAGGGCCTGTGCGACCGAGAACTGTGCCCAGGCGTAGCCTTCTTTGAGGATTACCGAGATCGGGTTGGCTGAAGTCAGGTATTCATCAATGGCGAGCAGACTGTCGGCGATGCAGGTGCTGAGTTTGCGGTCGTCGGTGGTGTCGAGAACCTTCAGCAGCGGGAAAATTGCTCTGATGCTGCCGATGCGGCCCAGAACCCTGACGAGCGACGGCAGGATGTTGTCGTTGCTGCCGCTCTGAATTGCTTTGGTAATCTGTTCGACAGCCATTTCGCCCATTTCGCAGATGGCCCATTCGGCCTTTTCGACGATCTGGGAATCCTGTTCGGCAAGAGACTTTATCAGAGGTTCGATGGCGCGCGCGCCTTTGATCAGGCCAAGAGCTTCGATGGCAGCAAGGCGGACATCGCGCTCTGAATCGGTAAGTCTCTGAACCAGCGGCTCAATGGCGATCGGGTTGCCGATTTTGCCGATGGCTTTTGCCGCTGAAATTTTATGCTCGGGTTCGGCCGCTTCCAGAAATTTAACGAGATTGCCGGCCGTGGCCTTTTCGCCGATTTCGCCGAGGGCCTCGATGGCCTTCAGGCAAAGCATCGGATCTTCTTTTTCGAGAACCGAAAGCACGTAGCGGCTGGCTTTGCTCGATTTGATCTTCGCAAAAGCTTCAAGAGACAACATGGTCAGCCGGGTATTGAAAGCGTTCGAAAGTTTGAGCAGCGGTTCGACAGCTTTGGCGTCACCGATTTCGCCGAGGGCCCAGATGATTTTTTCCTTGAGCTGCGGGTTGCTGACCTGATAGATATCGATGAGCGGATCAACGGCATTCGCATTGCGGATCTGGCCCAGTGCCTGAATGGTCGCGGTTCTGATGCGTTCGTTGTCTTCGCCGAGCACGACGAGCAGCTGGTCGCAGGCCGCGGTCGAAGCCATCTTGCCGAGCGCTTCGATGGCCTTCAGACGAACTTCGAATTCGGGGTCTTTGAGCATCGGCAGCACGATTGCCACCGATTTCGGGTCGGCGATATTGCCGATCGCTTCGCAGGCGATATAGCGCAGATCATTGTTGCGGCTCTTCAGAAAAGCGCTGACCGCCTTCAGGGCCGAAGCCGAGCCAATTTTGCCGAGTGCTTCAAGGGTCACGTAGCGCAGATCCTCGTTGTCTTCTTCAAGAAGTTTTACGAGAGGTACAACCGCGTCTTCAGAACCAATGCGGCCCAGTGAGCGGGCGGCCAGGAACTTGAGCTGCGGATGCTCTGAAGTCAGGCAGAGAACCAGTGGTCTGACCGCTTCTTTCGCTGCGATATCGCCGAGAAAACCGGCCGCGACTTCTCTGATATCCTTCAGTTCATCGCCGAGCAGTTTGATAAAATCGCCGGCAGCTTCAGGAAGCGCCAGTTCGCGCATGCGCAGAACCAGCGAATAACGCTCATCGGGGTCGTTGGTATCGGCGAGCTGCTGTCTGATTTCTGAAAGCTGTTCAAGCGGGGTGAGGGGTGGGGCCTCTTCGAGTATGGCAGCGGGCATGATTGCGGGAGAATAGGCTGCATTGCTTTCTGCCGCCGGCGCCGGTGCTTCAAGTTCTCCTCCAAGGCCGCCAAGCGAGGCAATATCAAATTCGGTTTCGTTTTCGCCTTCTGCATCGCCACCTGGCAGAGCCGAAAAATCTTCTTCGTATTCAACTTCAGCTTTTACTGGCGCTGGCGCAGCGGCAGGCTTCGCCGGTGCCTTGCCTTCGATTCCGAGAATCAGACCGTTGAGCTCATCATCGGCTTCAGCTTCAGATTCTGCTGCCTGAGGCGCAGGCTTTGCAGCCTGAACTGCCGGTTTAACCGGTTGAGCGGCCGGCTTTACGGCCTGAGCCTGCGGCTGTGCCGGCTTGGCAGCAGCTGCTGCCGGTTTTTCGGGCTGAACGGTTTCGACGACGAGAGAATCGAGAAAGCTGTCGTCATCGTCATTGTCGGTGGCAACACTGACTGTTGCATCGTCATCGTCAAAGTCGACGCTGACTTCGGTAGTGGTCGAAAAATCATCGGTGCTGCTGACAATCAGACCGCTGAGGTCGTCGTCACTCTCTTCAACCGCTGCAGCCGGTGCCACGGGGCTGACTGCCGCCGTTGCCGGTGTTGAATCGAGATCGCCAAAGTCAAAGCTTTCGGTTTCGACCGCAAGCGTTTCGGCATCGACTTCGCGTGCTGCCGGTTCCGGCGTGGTTTCGGCAACGTCGAAACTGAATTCGTCAGTTGCTGAAGGTTCGCTGACTGCCACAGCCGGTTCATCGAATGATGCGGTATCGACAGGCTGCTCTGCCGTCGCTTCGTCGAGAGAAATATCAAACCCGGCCGGTGCGGCAAACGGGTCGTCATCGACGCCTGCCTGCTCAGTCGGAGTATTGTCGAGCAGATCAAAATTCAGCCCCGAATCGCCCTGTTCCATGGTAATGTCGAGATCGACGGCAGGGGAAGCGGCACTGTTATCGATAGAATCAAAACTGAAATCATCGCTGCCGGCATTGAGGTCCAGGCTTATCTCGGATTTTTCCTGGGCTTCTGGCATGTCGAGCTGCAGGTCGCTGGCATCATCAGCCGAACCGGCCGACAGATCAAAACTGCCGCCCGCCGGGGTGCCCAGATCGAACGAAAGACCACCGGCCGCATCGGCCGCCTCGCTGACATCGAGGTCGAGCGAAAGATCGAGATCGAGCGGTTCACGCTCTGCAGGTGCGTCAGGAGTTTCGCCTGTACCGGGCAGACCCATTCCGCACATGTTGCAGAATTTATTGCCCTTTTCATTTTCAAAACCGCATCCTGGACACTGCATGGGAGACCTCCGAGATTTTCTGACTGTAGCTGAGTTATTAACTTAGCAGATTATCAGAACCAACGGCATTTGTCTTGAATTTTTTGATGAAATCAGCAAAAAAAATCGCCACACCCGCTAAAATCGCCTCGAAAAATCAAGTTTTTCTGTAAGGTTTACATAATATCGCGAAAAATTGCTGCCGGGTGCACGTGTAAAACAACGGCTGCTTGTGTAAAAAATCACAATCGAAAGGGGCAATTATCCCGGCTGACAGGCCGAAGCTGCAACTTTACAAAGACCACCAGTTGAACACAACTATCTATTGATCAATGTTTAATAACTAACCGAGAATGGCTGGGCCTGTTTTTTCTCTCTTTTTCCGCGCGCGTCAGTGGTGCGGGTTGGCCTGCACCAGCCGGTATGCCTTCAAAACCGCCTCTTCTGCCAGTCGTACATTCATGACGTCTTCGGTAAAGCTTTCAGGCGGCGAAAAGGCATCGTAACTGCCGAGAATCCAGTACCGGCTCGGCAGACTGTTGAGCGCCAGCGCACAGGTGTCGAGCACGCAGTCATGACAGTTGCACATCTCGTTGCGCTCGATCATGTCGGCAATGACCTCAAGAACCAGAGTTTCCCACATATTCACCATGCGCGAAAAATCATAACGATTCAACGGCGACCGCTCACGTACGTTCATATTACCTCCAGCTGCGCCACCAGACTCACTTGAACCCCCGTATCCGGCAGTCAAGCACCATCAGTTGCGCTGATCTGACCCCATTGTAATCATTCGGCTCTACCTGAAAGACGAGATCGCAGGTGCCATCCCGGATCGTTTCCGGCGCCATTATATCACCGAGATTGAACCCGATGCCGAAAATGCTGCGCCCGTTCGCCCGCCTGAACTTGAAACGCAGATGATTCCTGCCTTCGCCAACCTTGCGGATCTCCTGAAACACCGCACCCTGCGCCATGAATACCGGCGCCGGGTTATCGATGCCAAAAGGCGCAAAGTTGAGAATGTCCTGCAGAAACTGCTCGTCAACCTTTTCTATCGATAATTCAGAATCGATCAGCCACTCTGGCTGCAGATCTTCGAGACTGATGTGCTGCCCGGCAAATTCCCGCAGCTTCTGACGGAAAAGCGTCTCATTGCCTGGCTGCATCGTCAGCCCCGCGGCCCCGACATGCCCGCCAAATTTTTCGAGGCATTCAGAACAGTAGTTGAGGGCCTCGATGATATTGATGTCCTTGAAACTGCGCGCCGAACCTAAAAATTTGCCCTGATCTTCGAGCAGTACAATCACCGGTCGGCAGTAATCAAGCATCAGACGGGTGGCGACGATGCCGGTGACCCCCTGATTCTTCATCGGTGCCGCGACCATGAGAATGCGGTCGTTCTCGATATCGTTCTGCTCGATCAGATAACGCTTGACGCCGTTGTAACACTCTTCGCCAAGACGCTTGCGTTCGTTGTTCAATTCATACAGCTGCTTCGCCAGTTCTTCGGCCCGTGCCGCCTGCGTGGTGCACAGCAGTTCTATCGCCAGTTCGGCGGTGCGTAGCCGCCCCGAAGCGTTGAGAATCGGCGCGATACTGAAACTGATATCGCGCTCTGTCACCTGCCGGTTTTTCCAGCCCAGGGCACCGAAAAGACTCGCCAGGCCCATGCGCTTGCTCTTGCCGACAAACTTCAGCCCCATCTGCGCAAAAGTGCGGTTCTCGCCGTGCAGCGGCACCATGTCGGCAATCGTGCCGATCGTCAGTATGTCGAGGCCACGGTGCCACAACGTCTTTACCGCCGGCAGCTTCGCTTCGATGCATTTGAGATACATCAGCGTCAGCGCCCGCCCGCCATCCATCCCGTCGAGATTCAGCGAATGCCGGAACGCCGCCTTCGTCTGCGAAGCCGCATCGGGCAGGCATTCGGCAATTACCTTGTCAACGTAGACCGGTCGTAGATTCGGGTCGTTGCTGGCATTGCTCAGAACCATCGGCAGCAGTTCGCCGATCGTTTTTCGCTCTTCCTCACTGAAAAACACCGGAACACACCCATGCATCGCGGCCCGGTCGATATTCTTGACCGGCGTGAAACCCTCACGCACCGAAAATCTCACGACCTCGATATCGTGCTCACTTAGGTCGAAAACCATCAACGGCTTCGACAACCGGTTGGCCCGCGCCATTTCCAGTGCCATTGCCAGCTTGAAGGCAACGCCGACCCCGGCGATGTTTTTCTGCGGGCAGCATGAGTCGTGCAGCTTCGGGTCGACGATCGCGACCGCGTTCGGCAACTGACTCGGCGGCTCGTGGTGGTCGGTGATGATCACCTCGATACCCTTGCTGCGGGCGTATTCAACCTCGGCGAGGTTGCTGATGCCGCAGTCGACGGTCACGATCAGCTTGATGCCGTCTCTGGCCGCAACGTCGATATAATCCGGGTTGAGCCCGTAACCGTCTTCGATGACCGGCACTGTGTAATCGACGAGCTTGTGAAAGCTGCGCAGCGTTTCGGTCAGCATCACCGTCGAAGTGATACCGTCGACGTCGCGGTCACCATAGACCCTGATGCTTTCGTCACGCTCGAAGGCCCTGAAAATGCGGTCGACTGCCGTACACAGCCCGTCGATGACGAAAGGCGAGAACAGGTAGCGACTGCGCGGCGAGAAATATTTCTCGATGCTGGCTTCGTCGGTTATGCCACGATTGATCAGGATCTTCAGCAGAATGTCAGGAAACCCGGTAGATCGCATTCTACCGAGCAGTTCCGTGTCGACTTCCCTGATTTTCCAGATTTTTTCCATTATTTACCCAGGTTTTCTATGGTTT
>JAKQKW010000088.1 GCA_029560455.1 Candidatus Rifleibacteriota bacterium | reverse complement strand
TTTGCCATAGGTCTTTTTGGCGGCGTCCTTGAGGTATTTCATGTATTCATCGCGCGGCAGAATCTTCGAGATTTCGAAGAAACAGGTCTGCATGAACAGGTTGATGCGGTTGCCAAGACCTACCGATTCAGCCAGTTTGATCGCGTTGATGACATAAAATCTGGCTTTCTTGTCGATCAGGCGCTGCTGAGTTTCAAGTGGCAGTTTATCCCAGATTTCGTCTTTGCTGTATTCGGTTTCGAGCAGGAAAGTGCCGCCGGTCTTGAGGTTCTTGAGCATGTCATACTTTTCGATAAAGCTGAAGTTATGGCAGGCAACGAAGTTGGCGTGTGATACGAGATAAGGGCAGCGCAACGGCTTTTCACCGAATCTCAGGTGAGAAATCGTCATGCTTCCTGACTTCTTTGAGTCGTAGACAAAGTAGCCCTGGGCATTATTCTTGGTATGGTCGCCAATAACCTTGATCGCGTCTTTGTTGGCGCCAACGGTACCGTCTGAGCCGAGACCGTAGAACATGGCCGAGAAGGTTTTGGGATCGCCGGTTTCTACTGAATCGCCGAGTTCAAGGTGAGTTTTGCTGACGTCGTCAACGATACCAACGGTGAAGTGGTTCTTCGGCTTGTCCTGCTTGAGGTTTTCGAATACGGCCAGAACCTGGTTTGGAGTAAAGTCTTTTGAACCGAGACCGTAGCGGCCGCCAACGATTTTGGGCCAGTTGGTGAACGGAGCAGCTTTGTTCTCGAGGGCTTCACCGATGCTGTTTCTGACGTCGATATAGAGAGGTTCGCCGGCACAGCCGGGCTCTTTGGTGCGATCGAGAATGGCGATGCTTTTGGTGGTCTTCGGGAAGGCTTTTACCAGATGCTCAGCGCTGAACGGGCGATAGAGGCGGGCTTTTACCAGGCCTACTTTTTCACCTTTGGCGTTGAGGTATTCAACTACTTCATGAATGGTTTCGGCGCCACTGCCCATGGCAACGATAATGCGCTCGGCCTTGGGGTCACCAACGTAGTCGAACAGGCTGTATTCACGGCCGGTCAGTTTGGCGAATTTCTTCATAGCCTTCAGCACAATTGCGGGGGTCTTTTCGTAGAAAGGATTAACCGTTTCGCGACCCTGAAAATAAACGTCGGGGTTCTGAGCGGTGCCGCGCATGCTCGGGCGATCGGGGTTGAGGCCGCGGGCGCGATGTTCAAAAACCAGATTGTCGTCGATCATTTCTTTGATGATGTCATCAGAGAGAATCTCGATCTTGTTAACTTCGTGTGAAGTTCTGAAACCGTCGAAGAAATGAATGAAAGGCACGCGGCTTTCGAGAGTGGCTGCCTGTGCGATCAGAGCCATGTCGTGTGCTTCCTGAACCGAGTTCGAGGCCAGCAGGGCGAAACCGGTCTGGCGGGTTGCCATTACGTCGCTGTGATCGCCAAAAATCGAGAGAGCCTGGCAGGCGATCGATCTGGCCGACACGTGAAAAACAGTCGAAGTCAGTTCGCCGGCGATTTTAAACATGTTCGGGATCATCAGCAGAAGACCCTGAGATGCGGTAAAAGTGGTGGTAAGGGCGCCAGTAGTCAGAGCTCCGTGAACAGCACCAGAGGCGCCGCCTTCTGACTGCATTTCACAAACGGTGGGAACCGTACCCCAGACGTTTGTCTGCCCGGCGGCTGAATACGCGTCGGCGTGTTCACCCATATTGCTGGACGGTGTAATCGGATAAATCGCGATTACTTCATTGGTTTTGTGCGCAACTAGCGCGGT
>JAKQKW010000111.1 GCA_029560455.1 Candidatus Rifleibacteriota bacterium | reverse complement strand
TGATTCATCTTTCAGGCCGCCGATTGAAGAACCAGACCAACCCGCAGCATCTCGGCCGAAACCGGCATTGACACGACAACCAGAAGCAGCAGTGCAATTACAAAGAATTTCCGTTTCACAAATTCCTCCTGATCAATTTTTTATCTGTTCACCAGTCTTCACTGGTGCCCACCAGAGGCTTGGCTTCAAGGATCCCGAGACGACGCAGCACCCTTTCGAGCGCGGCAAGAACTTCGGGGGCATATTTACCCGTTTCACGCCTCATTTCATCGTAACTTTCGTGGTAAGTGCGCTCGATGGCATAGGGTCGATAATGCGTCATGGCATCAAAAGCGTCGGCAACCGCGATAATCAGAGATCCGAACGGGATCTCTGCAAATTTTAGACCACGCGGGTAACCGCTGCCGTCGATAGCTTCATGGTGACTCAAAACGATTTCGGCGATCATTTCCATGCCGGGTATTTCGCGGATCATCGCCGACCCGATCAGGGAATGGGCCTCGATCTTTTTGCGGTCATCGGCTGAAAGCGGGCCGGCCATTGCCAACAGTTCTTCAGAGAGACCAACCTTGCCGATATCGTGCAGCATTGCTGCCAGCTCGATGTCAGCAAGCTCACGCACCGAAAGCCCCATTTCACTGCCAATAGCAACACTCAGGTTACGCACCCTATCCCAGTGTCCAATGTGCTCGCGTGACTGATTTTCGAGAATCTTCATCGTCAGCCCGAGCAGACACTCAAGCCTGACGAAATCGCCGAGCATGCGCAGAGAATCTTCGGCCTGACGCGGTATTTCCCATGACTCCATGCCGGCTGAGGCAGACATGGGGGCCCTGATACTAAGCAACCAGGTAGTTCCGTTCAGCGAAAAAGCTTTCCAGAATCGGCCGCCAAAACGGGCAACCCCTGGCTTTGCCAGATCGTCGGGAAAATCAGTAGGCGGCAGACTGCCATTGCGATCGTGGCCACGCCATACCCCACCCCACGGAAACCACAGTTGCAGGTCGCTGCCAATGCCTGCCATATTTTCGTCGAGAATGCCGAGCGCCGTTTTCCAGACGCCGGTAATGCAGCTCAGTTCAAGTGGTTTCATAGCTTTCTCCCGCGCTTGTGAAAGATAAGTCTGTGCGTATGACAATAACGATTTCAGTATAACAGATTGCCGGGGTCAGGTAAAATTGTTATACTGCCAGAAATCATTCTCTTGGGGGAGCGTCTTAATGAGCACAAACTACGAAAACCGCATTGCACTCAACCCGGCACTGATAGTCGGTCTGGGGGGTACAGGCAAAAAGTCGCTGATCAACTTTAAAGAGACTTTTCTCAACAGCCCCCAGATTAAAAAGGCATACGCCATCTCCGGAAAAGGCGAACCGGCGCTGCCCGATTTTATCGACCTTCTCTGCATCGATACTGATATTTTCGACGCCAGCGCACCCGAGGACAACGCCAAAACCGGCACCAAACTCACTGAGAGTGAATATCACCAGATCAACATTCAGAATGCCGGCCAGATCACCGGCAACCTCGACTCTGACACCTACGGTTACCTTTATGAATGGTTTCCGCAGAAACTGCAACATCATATCGGCCAGATCAGCCAGGGCGCACACCAGTTCAGATTTACCGGCCGTTTCGGTGTCTTTGTCGATGTTCAGAAGATTTTTCAGCAGATCAAGGCCAAGATGAGCAAAATCATGGCACGAAGCAATGTCAACCAGGATGACATCATCGTGCCACTGACCAACAAGCAGGGCCAGATTCTTACCCCCGAATTCTACGTCGTCGGTTCACTGTGCGGCGGCTCCGGCGCCGGCATGTTCCTCGACATGGCCTACCTGCTGAAAATGGCATATTATCAGCTTTCCGGCGGCAAGGGCAAACCGACCATCGTCGGCATTCAGCTTACGCCCGAAGCATTTACCCAGATATCGATCGACCCGAACGTCAATTCGACCGGCCGCATCGAAGGCAACGGCTACGCTTCACTCGTCGAAACCTTCTATTTCATGAACAAAGAGAAGTTTCCGCCGACCCGCAGCGCCAAAGACATCATCAGTCAGGACCGCCGCAACAAGTTCATGGTTAACTACGGCCCGATCGGCAAAAGCAACGATACCACTACCTACGGCACCATCTGTGAAGAACCGCCGTTCGACCAGTGCTACCTGCTCGGCACCAGCAATCAGGACGACATTCCGACCTATTACAGCATTGCCTCTGAACTGATTTTCACCAAACTGGCCACACAGCTGCGCCAGGCACAGAACTCGATGCTCGACAACGCCTCGCAGATTCTCGGTCAGAACAGCTCAGATCTTGAAGGCAAACAGCTTAAATGCTTCAGCTCAGCCGGTTTCAAGAGTTTCTACTACCCGCTCGACGTCATCAGAGACCTTTACACATACAAACTGTCAATGGACGTCACCTACTGGCTGAAACTCTCGGTTGACCGCATTCTTATCGACTCGATGGTGCAGGAATTCGCTGAAAACAACCCGACGAAAATCGACCTGACGCCAGAAGGTCTGTTTATGATGACCAAAGAGATCATCGATCGCAAACAGTACTGGGACAACCCGATGTTCCATACACTGCGCACCGTCAACAAACAGAAGGAAGGCGAATCGGCCTCGGCGTTCATTCTGCGCCAGATCGATGAAATGAACTCGAATCGCGTCAAAAAAGACGAGATTCGCGCCAAGGTCAGAGTCAACTTTGAACAGAAGGCGATTCAGGCCGGTGAACACCTGCTCGAAAAGGTCATTGAGATCATCAACAACCCGGATCTTGGCGCTCACATCGCCATCGACTTTCTCAATGCCTTTGAAAAGTATCTCACCCGTTACCCACGCGAAATTCTTTCGCGCAAAGTCCAGGAAATCAAGGGCAAACTCGACAAAGAACAGCGCGAATACCGCGAAATCGCCAACCGCCTCAAAGAAAAGCTCGGTGGCTTTGCCGGCCTTGGCGGCAAACTGATGGAACTCGGGACTGTGCTGCGCATGACCGACATCAACGACGAACGCGACAAACTGATGAAGGAAGCCAAAGAGGCCGTCGACATGGAATATGAAATGTTCTGCATTTCGTGCGGCGAAGATTTCCTGAAGTATCTGAATGTACAGGCACAGTCGATTCGCAAGCAGGTCGAAGTATTCTCGAGCAAACTGGCACAGATTTCCAAGGATGGCATGATCGAGCGTCAGTATGAACAGTGCCTCGACCGCATCAAACCTTATTCAAAGGTGCAGGATTTCATCAGAACCTACATCTTCGAAGAGCGCGATATCGAGCCTTTCTACAAATATCTGCTCGGCGACCTGTCGAACAACGACATCGAAGGCGATTTTCTCGTTAAAATCAACCTCAAAGAAAACTGGGAAAAATTCACCAATCCCGAAAGCAGCTCACTCGAAAAAGAGATTGTCAAATACTGCCGCAGCATTATCGAACGGCGCCTGTTTGGCGGCATCGAAGACTTCATCCACTGGAAGGACTCAGTGCGCAAGGGCTTCAAGAAGAGCCTTGTCGAAAGCATGATGAACCAGTCGACGCCGCTGATTACGATGAACGACCGTGGCAACAACCAGCCACAGCGCATGAATATCGTCACTCTGGGTATTTCTGACGAAAACAGCAAGCTGTCAGAAGAGATCAAAGACGCGCTGCGCAAGGGTGACATTGGCGTCACCGTCGCCCCGACCCGCAACCCCTACGAAATCAGTCTGCTGCAGACCCTGCACGGTATCGCACCCTACAATATCAGCGCCATAACCCAGTGGCACAATCTCTATCGCCAGAACAACGCCAAGATCAACTGCCATGCGATTCTCACCAACGATGCCTACCCGGTATTGTGGTCGAGCTATGGTCTGATTCCGGCCAAGAAGCTCGAAGAGCATTACATGGTCTATCTGCTGCTGCGCTATGAACTGATTGCCGACAATATTCAGAACAAATACGGCATCGAATATAACGACGAACTGGTACAGTATGAGCTCTGGTATCAGCAGGATAAACCGCAGCCGATTGGCCGCACCATTACCCAGCTGTTCGACTATCTGAAGAACAACACCATGGGCATCTACCTGATCAGAAGCGTTTATAACGAATACTGGAAATCGCTGCCATTCCCGAAACAGCGCGAAGTTATCACCAAATATCTGCCGATCATGACCGAAAAGGTTAAAAAGCTTGAAGACGCGATCGAAGAAGAGATCAAGAAAAACCACGAAGTCAGCGCTTCCAGTGACGAACTGCTGTCGATCAAACGCGGTATTCTGCGTATCCTTCAGGACTACAACGAACAGTTCAATCATATCCTGAGCCAGCGTCCTTCCGGCACCATTGAGGGCGAAGTGGCCAAATAAGCCATTAACCATGAAAAGCGGCGGAGACTATCTGCCGCTTTTTTAATGGAAGAGGTTGTGTTATCAGATGAAAGTTGCAAAAAAAGCGGGCGGGCAGAACCCTCAGGCCGAAATTCGTGACCTGCAGCGCACCGTAATCGAACTGCGTGCTGAACTCGAAAGACGGCAGATAATGATTGACGACGCCGTGCAGGCCGCCAAAAGAGATTCAGCCCTCGAAATTGGACAGCTCAAGGCAACCATTGGCGAACTGCGCAACGAGCTTGAACGCCTCGGAATTCAGCGCGACCAGGAAGTTCAGAAAGCGCTTTCCAGCCGCCAGGATGAAATCACCCAGCTGAAAAAACATATCGAAGATCTGCGTTC
Organism: Candidatus Rifleibacteriota bacterium; assembly: GCA_029560455.1. The sequence goes on along the minus strand of JAKQKW010000111.1, from coordinate 771 downwards.
AAAGCTTGAAGGCCTTCTGAGCGAAAAAGACGCGGCAGTTCAGGCCGTGCACCTCAGCTACACCGGAGAAATTCAGCAATTAAGGGCGATGGCCGGCAAGCTTCGCGAAGAGCTTGAATTGAGCCGGGCCGAAAAAGAAAATGCCGTTCATAAAGCCGGCATGCAGGCAAAAAATGAGATAAATCAGCTGCAAGAAACAATACAGGCAATGCGACACCAGATGGAACGGCTGAAAGCCTGAAAAGCAGTTCAAAAGGATAATCAGATGGCAGAAAAACAGAAGAAAAAACCGGAAAAATCTGGCAAAATTGCAGTCAACAGCCCTGCAACCATCATAAGAAATCAGAAAAAACGACTTGCAGAGGCAGAACTGCTTCTCGGCATCTCAAAAAGCATGTCGGCCATGAATTCACTTGACGCGGTTCTTAAAATCCTTGTTGAGACTGCGACCTCGAAGCTAAATGCCGAGCGTGGTTCGCTGTTTCTGATTGACCATAATACCAACGAATTGTATTCGCGCGTTGCCATGGGCAACTTCATGCGCGAGATCCGTATTCTCAACACAAGTGGGGTTGCCGGGTATGTTTTCACCAAGGGTGAAGGCGTGATCATACCCGACGCTTATGCCGATCCGCGCTTTAACCGAAACATCGATGAACAGACCGGGTTTGTGACCCGCAATATTCTCTGCGTACCCATAAAAACCGCCAGAGGCGAAACGATGGCGGTCGCGCAGGTTCTCAACAAGAAAAAGGGCAGGTTCAATCAGCA
>JAKQKW010000432.1 GCA_029560455.1 Candidatus Rifleibacteriota bacterium | reverse complement strand
GAACCGATGAATAAAGGTTTTGCAGACCTTCGCCTTACCACTTGGCTATGCCGCCGGGCAAAACAAATGGCCAGGGTCGGAATCGAACCAACGACACACGGATTTTCAGTCCGTTGCTCTACCGACTGAGCTACCTGGCCTTAAAACTGAGAACGGATCGGACGGGACTCGAACCCGCGGCCTCCGCCGTGACAGGGCGGCGTTCTAAACCAAACTGAACTACCGATCCATTGCGGTGGGCGGTGACGGGTTCGAACCGCCGACCACCTGGGTGTAAACCAGGAGCTCTTCCAACTGAGCTAACCGCCCTTGTCGCGATGACAAAGTGATGTTATCATTAACGTGCCCCGCTGTCAACAAAAAAAACTGTTTTTTTTGCAAATCTGGCAGAAATCAGAAGGTAACAACCTTTTGTACCTGATTTATCGCTTCGAGAAGGTCGAAATGGTTCGCCAGCTTGCCGGCGCGCATTGAATTCTTGAGATTGAGTTTATCGAGAGCGTGGCCGGCCACCAGCACCCTCACACCGAGACGCTCGATTTTATTGATGGTCGGCAACAGCGGACTGCCCTCGACGCATGCCTTGACCGCATTATTCCAGAAAACCAGAGTGCGCGGCACCAGTTCGCTCTCAGAAAGAGTCACGAGAATATCACGAAATGAGCTTTTGCCAAGCTCATCATTCTCGCCGATGTACAGGCGAGTAAACATCATCAGATAATTTGAAATCTTGGCCGAGGGTACCCAGACCCGTTTTTCAAAATAGACGCCTTCAAAATAGCTGTGATCGAGTTCACTTCGCTGACTCAGAGTGTTATTCCTTTTTTAAATGATCGGTGCCACAAATATTATACCGCATTTTTTCCCGTGATTCCATTGCGTTGCCCGAAAAATAATTAAAACACTAATGCTTGACACACTATGGTCCCTGTGCTAATGTCATGGCATACAGGGTGATGTCAGTACATGGTACAGGAAGTCGCCTGCTGCAATGTAGATTTCAAGACGCCCTTCATGGATTCGCGAAAGGAGACTTGCTTAAAATGATGAAACGTATCTCTGTTTTTCTGACCGTTCTGCTTCTTGTATCTGTGGCTTTTTCCGCCGCTGCCCAGGAAAAGGTGCTTCTTGAGTATAACCCCGCACCTGGCACCACCGCCAAATACAAGATGAACATTCGCGGCAACACCATCGTTACCGCCTACAAAAGAGCCCAGAGAACCAATCTCGAAACTGCCATGACCATCGAACAGAAGGTTACCGGCGTTGACAAAGACGGCAACATCGATATGGCCACCACTATTCTCGATGGTACTATCACTGTTAACAACACCCCGACCGTTCTGCCGAACCTCGGCCAGATCATCAGCGTGAAGATGGCCAAAGACGGCGAAATCATCTCTTCATCCGGCATGGATCAGCAGGGTGGCAACTTCAACCAGATGCAGATCAAATTCCCGAAGGAACAGGTCGGCGTTGGCTCAAGCTGGACTTCTAACATTGCACCGAATCCCCAGCTCCCGATTCCGATGAACGTTAAATACACTGTCATGGGCTTCGAAAAAGTCGGTGGCGAAGAATGTGTTAAGCTTCAGTCAGAAGTCAGCAGCGCTCAGGGCGCAGCCGGCAGCATCAACCTCGATGTTAAAGCCAACGGCAACATCTGGTTCGCCTACAAAAAAGGCATCATGATCAAAAACGAAGTAACTTCGAACATGGTTATGATGATGGAAAATGACCTCGGCGGCGGCAAGAAAGAAAACATCGAAACCCGCATGAATCTCAGCCTGACCATGGGCGTTGTAAAATAATTTCGGTGTACCTTGACGCTATCGCGAACGATTCTTATAATCAAAAACAGATTAGTAACAGGTCTTTGAAAAACCTAAACGGAATCCAGTAGCGAAGCGAAAAAACGGCACAGATTATCTCTGCTGCCGGTACTGAAAACGAAACTGGAGCTCCGCTTTAACCCGAAGCGGAGCTTCTTTTATAACCCGATACTTTACCCGGTATCGACTTACCTACCTACCCTTAGTTCTCTGTTCTATGTCCTAAGTTCTCGTCCCGACTCTCAACAGGAGGAACCATTATGAGGTTGAAACGCAGTCTTATGAAGATGATGGCGACAACCTTGGCCGTAGTCATGCTGTTGACAGCCTTCGGAACCAGTGCCCACGCAGGCCTGTTTACGAAGCTCAAAGACACGGTTAAGAACAACCCTGTGAAATCAGCTCTTGCTGGTGTAGCCGCAGTTGGTGGTGCAGTTCTTGCAGCCCCTTACATCGCAGGTGCAGTTGGTTTCGCATCAGGTAGTGTCGCAGGCATCGTTGGTGGTGGAACCGCAGTAGTCGCTGGTGCAGGTGCCGGTCTGGCCGGTATCGGTGCTACAATCTGGGGTGGCCTGAGTGCCGCCGGCGGTTTTGTAACTGGCGCCCTTGGCGCAATTGGTGGAGCAATTGGCAGCGTATTCTCCGGAATCGCAGGCTTTATCGGTGGTATCATCGGCAGCCCGCTCTTTATCCCGGCTCTGTGCCTTGTTGGCGCAGCAGTTGTAGGGTATCTCATCTGGAAGAAATACAAACGCCAGAATCAGACCATTGGCAATGGCAGCAATCTGCCCTCAGCCGGTCCGGTCGCTCTTCCCTCAAGTGAAGTTGTAGTAAGCCCGAATGTAGGTGCTCCGGCAGGGAACGTAGTTCCTTCGGTAGAAATCCCGGTTTCTGGTTCTGTATCAGCCCCTGAAGCAACCGCTACCCCGGTTACTGAAGCAGTTGAAGCAGCCCCGGCCGCCAACGCCTCTACCGCCCTCAAATCAGCTCACGCTGAATACATCAAGGCCTATAACAAATACATCAACATGGTTACCAATATCGGTGGCAGTGAAAACCCCGATGAGGAACTCAGATCTAATCTGCTTCGCACTGACACTCAGAAAGCTCTGACTGACTATCGTGAAGCATACAACCGCTACATCACTCTCCTCAGACAGAGCAACTCGAAGTAGCCGTAATTAAAAAGCCCCGAACTCCGGTTCGGGGCTTTTTTATTTTGCCTTAAACGCTAATCAACCGCGAATCAGATAAAACCCGTGCCAGTCGCCGTCGGTCTTTTCCTGCAGGTGTTTCCAGCCATTGCGGGCAAAAGCCTCTTTGACTATCGGGGCGTTAGTTGAATTCACACCAGAAAAAACACCCCATCCGCCCTTTTTCACCCAGGGTGTGAAAACCGGCAGATACTCAAGAATTACCGGCGAAGTGATATTGGCCACCAGGCCATCAGCCTCAATCTCGGGCCGGTATTTGCCCAGATCAGCGCAGATCATTTTCAGCCGGTCAGAAATACCATTGAGAGCCGCATTTTTGCGCATATTCTCAACCGCCGCACCTTCGATTTCAATGGCAACCCCGCCCTGTGCGTTGTGCTTCATCAGATAAAACGAGAGAATACCACTGCCGGCACCCAGATCGAGAAAAAACTGCCCGGCCGGATCTATCTGGCTCATGAATTCAAGACAAAGCCTGGTAGTCTCATGTGTACCGGTACCAAAAGCCATGCCCGGGTCTATCAGAATAGTGTTTGCCTGTGTTTCATGCGGCAGTTCCGGCTCCCAGGGGGGGCGAACCACGATTTTATCTCCGACACAGATCGGCTTGAAATGTTCACGAAAACCCGCCATCCAGTCCTGATTGTCGCTGTATTCTTCGATCGACAGCGCCGAGGGGTTAAGAGAAAAATCCTTGAGCCAGTCAATTATAGCCGCTTCGATCGCAGCAGTGTCCTGTTCAACGGTCGAAGCGACAAAGCTTACGATCGTCTCACCGGTATAAACAAAGTCGGTTTCGCCAACGCCCTCGTCACGAATCTGTGGGCTCGAAAACACACCAACCCCGAAGCGGTCAGCCAGACCAAGCAGCGGCTCTTCATAATCTGAAGGAATTGTAACATTGAATCTTTTCAGCACGGTTCAACCTCTTTTCCTGATAGCAGCCATGCGCCCATCAACCTTTTCGAGCATTGCCTTGTCACCGCGGGCGATTTCCCGCAGCTGCTGCAGCACCATCAGAGCCTTTTCCAGCTCGCCCATGGCATCGAGAGCCTCAGATTTGCCAAGCATCGCAAACTTGTCTTTCGCATCGAATTCTTCAAGAACCTGGTCAAAAGTGCGCAAAGCCCTGTCATTGAGACCGACTTCAAGAAACATGCGGCCGAGAACGTTTACGGCGTAGACATCGTCAGGCTCGTAATTCAGCGCAAACATCAGGTTATAAATGGCATTCGGAAAATCGCGGCAATCCTGATAAGCCTTGGCAAGGTTGTAATAGGCAAAAGCGTAATCGGGCTGCACTTCAATAGCCTTTTTCAGATAGTTGATGCCGTCTTCGTAACGTTTCTGCAGCACCAGCAGCTTGCCCATATTGCTGAGGGTAAAAGCATCTTCGGCATCGAGGTTGATAGCCATGGCAAAATGCTCTTCAGCCTGGGCGTGCATACCCTTGTCCATGTAGATCATGCCAAGATTTTTGAGAATCGAGCACTTGTCGGCAGCTGCAGCCAGCGCCGAATTGAAATGCTCGCGCGCCTCTTCCATATTCGAAGTTTCAAGACAGATGCGGCCGATATAATAATGTGCATCGCTGTTAGCCGCATCTATCGAAAGAACCCGGTTAAAATGCCCCTGAGCCGCAGCAAAGTCACATTTTTCAATAGCCGCACGGCCAAGCAGAACCATTGCCTGGGCGTTCTGAGCCTCTTTTTTGAGAATCTCGCCCGCCAGCTTCACCGCTTCAGCCGACTCGCCAAGCTCGAACATTACTGTCGCCAGGCTCAGCTTGTTATAAAGGTCTGACGGGTTGACTTCGAGCGCCTTCTTGAGGATCTCGACGCATCTCGAGTAATCACCCTTCATGCGATAGGCCAGCGCCAGAGAGTTGCGGGCATAACGGTCGGAAGGGTTCATCTTCACCGTCTGTTCGAGCGTCGAAATTGCCTTGTCGATGTCGCCCTGCTCAAGATAAGTGTTGCCGAGCAGGTAATTGGTGTAAAGATCTTCTTTTTTGACCTTCAGCGAGCCGTCGAGCAACTGCCGCGCCCCTTCGAAATCGCCCTTGTCCTTGAGCACCATGGCCAGCTTGTTCATGGTGTAAATATCGTTTGGCTTCAGCTTCAGCGCCGCTTCAAAATACTTCTGCGCCTCATCGAGATTATTCAGCTTGAGCGCCTCACTCCCTCTGGTATAGGCTTCCTGAAAATCCATTTCCTGACTCCTTCTCTATCGCTGTAACATTTCTGAAATGGCAGGGAAAAAGCCCCGCCGCTCCGCGCTATTACATGTCCACGTCGAGATCCGCCTTGAGAGCCGTCAGCGAAGCAACCACCTGGCGCCGCACCATCGGATCTTTATCGGAAAGGGCATTGATCAGAGGCTCAACCCCCTGTGCCATGCCAAGCTTGCCCAGGGCATAAGCCGCCGAAGCGCGCATGTTGCTCTCAGAATCCTTGATCATGCGCGATAAAAGTTCAAAGACCTTCAGATCGCCATATTTGCCGAGAGCAATCAGAATGTTGGCCTTAACCCGGTTATCCTGCTCGTCAACGAGCAGATTGAGAAATTCGTAAACCCTTTTGCCACCGATGGCTTCCATCGCCTCAACTGCGTTAGCCTTGACACGTCGGTCACCTGAGCGAAGTTTTTCGGTAAGAAGAGCAATGTGTTCCTCGCTGCCGACCTTGCCAAGAACCGCAATAGCACGCGAAAGAACCTTCGAATCCGCTTCACTGCCAACCACCTTCTCGACAAACGGCCGGGCCTTTTCGGGGCTGATGCGTTCGATGACATCCATGACCTGATATCTGACTTCGGGGTCTTCATCGGCAAACCAGGCAAAAAGCTTCTCGGGCTCAGCTGAATCGATCGAGCTTTTAAGAATGCGCAGGATCATGATTTTGGTCCAGGAGGTTGCGCCGCTGAAACCGTTTACCAGATCAGCCGTTTCCTTGAAATTACCAACTACAAAGGCATTCATGCGACCCTGTTCGCCCGAAAGCACCTCGAGCTCATCAAAATTGACGACATCTTTCAGCAGAACGTTGACCTCACGACTGGCAATAACTTCGTCGCTGTCCTGAACCCTGGCAAGAGTTCTGAAATCAGCAAAGCCATCACCAATCATGACAGCAGCTTCACTGTTGTTCTCGCCGAACTGACCGCGAATCATTTCCATGGCATGCAGCGTAACTTTCGGCGCAAATGGCAGATCCTGACGGCGGCCAAGATCGCGGCTGGTGAGCCGGGCGGCATTCAGCGCCTTGAGCAGCGAGTCATGCCGGTTCGGATAAGTGAACAACACCAGAATGCCAGAGGGGAAAAGCTGCACCGTTACATGCTGCCCAGGCTGAACAACTTTGCGCAGGCAGTTACAGCATTCCTGTACGGCCGAAAAAATACGGTTGCCGTCAACACGGTTGATCGACTCGTCAATGCCGCTGAAATAAAGGAATAACGACACGGCAAACAGCTTTTCGCCATTCTTTTCGTTGCCGGAAAGGGCCTTGAGCGTTCGCTCGACAATGCTGCGGCTGACATACTGCTGCAGACCGCGGCCGATCATGTCGCGCTCCTTCATGCTCATGATCATGAAGTTGAAAGCATGCGCCATCTGTCCGAATTCATCATTTCGTTCGATATAGATGTTCTGCCGCAGGTCGCCGGCGGTGACCTGTTCCATCGCCCTGATGAACCATGAAATTTCTTTCGAAATACGGCGCGAAAGCAGGTGCATGAAGAACATCATCAGCAGCAGAGCAACCACAAAAAGCAGCACGAGACGGTCGCGAACGGCCGCAAGAGGCTCATAACGACCGGTGCTTCGCCAGCCGACCTTAACGGTACCAAGGCGATGCCGACCGCTCATTACCGGCACCAGAGTTTCGTAAAGGTCCTGATCATCGAGTCTGAAAACAGCAGCCTGCTCAGAATTGAGACTGCGAAGATAGTTCTGATCGCTGGCAGCGCTGCTGCCGACATGTGACGCATCTGAATGGAAAACAACCTGCTCGTCTTTAATTACCGAGAGGTAAGCGAAGTCTTCGTTGTTTGCCAGCAGCTTAAGACCTTCTTTGAGATCAAGATCGTCGCCCGATTCAATCATGCGTGCGGCAGCCGGAATAAACAGCTTGGCAGAATACAGCTGGTGGCGGGTAAAAGTTTCGCGCCACTGGCCGTCATACCAGTTCTGCATAGTCACTCTGGTAGCCATGAATAAAAGCAGAATTATCAGAGCCGAGCCACCTAATAATGTGTGATGCAGGTTTGAGGCGTGATGCCTTCTGACAAACCAGGCAGCCGCCAGCGCCAACATCACCAGTGAAAAAACCAGGGTATTGCGGAATCTGACCTGCGAAACCCGGTTATCTTCAGACTCTCTGAAAAAGCCGACGCGCAGCACGAATTTTCGGTTGTTGCCGGTCATCACCGGAATTGCAGCTTCGATCAACGAAGTAGTACGCGAAGTGTCTCTGAACGGAATAAGCTTCAGATGGGGCGCTTTTAGAGCCTCTTCCTCGATGTTTTCAAGAACGCCGACCGGTAAAGAATAATTCTCTGAGCGGGCAAGCAATGCGCCGTCAGCCTGCTGTACAGCGGCATAAGCGATAGCCTCTTCAGCCAGCAGGTTTGACAACCTTGGTGACAGGTCGATACGGCGCTCGATTGAATCGGCAACTTCGCGGGCAAGCATTTTAACCAGCATCACCCGGCGATTTTCGTATCTGGCCTCGACCTCTTCAATGTCGGCAACCGTAAAATAATAGGCAAAACTCGACAGGGCAAGAATTACAAAGAAAATGAGAACTCTTTCAAGCATTCTTGAATCACGGAACATGCTCATTACCTTATTTCTGCCGGCTTTCGCGCATAGTCATGCGAATAAAATGGGCGGCAATTTCGGGATCGAACTGGGAACCACTGCAACGCTCGATTTCTTTCAGAGCCTCTTCAACAGTCATAGCCTTACGATACGGGCGATCAGTCGTCATGGCATCGTATGTATCAACCACGCTGACAATTCTGGCGAGCAGCGGTATTTCTTCGCCTTTGAGGCCGGAAGGGTAGCCCTTGCCATCATATCGCTCATGATGATGACGAATGATCGGCACGATGGCTTCAAGGAATTCTACCTTGCCGAGAATATGCAGACCAAGATCAGGGTGCGATTTGATAATCTCAAATTCTTCATCGTTCAGTCGACCCGGCTTATTGAGAATTCCTTCCGGAATGCCTATTTTGCCGATGTCGTGCAACAGACCGCCGAGCTTGATCTTCTCGATTTCTTCAGAAGCAATACCAACCTCAGCCGCAAGCCTGATCGATAATTCTGTCACGCGTTCTGAATGACCGCGCGTATAGCTGTCTTTGGCATCGATGGCACTTGTCAGTGCAGAAAGGGTGTCGATATAGGCTCTCTGCAGGTTCTGAAAAAGATCGGCATTCTGAATGACAAAAGCTACCTGACTGCCGAGAATCTTGAGTAGATCGAGATCCTCGGGGCGGTAAGTAAAATTGCCGCGCTTGTTGGCAACCTGAATAATGCCCAGAAGCTTATCTCTCGGCTTCAAAGGCAGAACAACCGTATCACGCAGAATCAGATCCTGAATTTTGTGCATTTCGCTGAGCTTGAATTCAGAAGCTTCAAGATTGGTTATCATTCTAAATTTTTCGTCGCGGCGCACCGCTTTGATAAGGTCTGTGTAACCATCTTCAGAACCAGGCGCAAAAGTATGCCCGGCACTTGCCGTCTGCAGCCTGAAAAAATACGGTAATTCATCCTTTTCACGCACCAGAAAAAGACAGGCCACATCGCTGTCGGTACCATCACTGGCAATCGAGAGAAATTTGTCGACCAGCTGCTGAAGATCGATGTTCGAAACGATTTCCTTGCCGAGAATGAAAACATTGCTCAAAACCAGCAGACGCTTGAACATGCGTTCATAAAGAATCGCACTTTCAAGCGAGGCTGCCGCCTGCGAAGCAAGAATCGGCAGAATTTCACAGATATTGTCGGGAGCGTCTGAAGTCAGCTTCAGACCGATCAAACCAAGAATGCGATGCCTTCTGACCAGCGGCAGCAGAATGAAATCTTCAATAGTGATGATTGCAGCTTCGGTTTCCTGCCAGCGCGGATATTCAGCTTTGAACTGCGCCCTGATTTTATCCATTTTTTCTTCGAGAATTACGTTGCTGATGCGCACGTCAAGATCAGAAGGGTCTTTACCGGCCAGCGAAAAGAATGATGATTCGGCCTTGCAGAGAATCAGAGCCTTTTTGAGAATAGCCCGCAGCAATGAATCAAGCTCGATAAAAAAGCCTGTTTCATCAAGGGTGAGCAATTCCTGAATCTGACGCTTGAGAGTTTCATTCTCACGAATCAGAGATTCCTTGTTAAAACTGCCGCCAGATGGATTCATCCATGAAATGTCAAACATGATGCCGATTCTACCATGCCACCGGGATTATTACAATCATTCTTCTGCCACCACACGCCCCTCTATACGCAGCACAACCGGACCATTACGACTCAGACCGGCAATATGATCCTTCACCACATCGCGCTGCTGACGGCCAAACTTCAGGTTGCGGCCGTTTCTGAACGGCAGAAAGTTGTCGCCGCCGTCAGCAAGGAAATTATTGGTAATCACCGAATAATACTTTTCCGGGTCTATGGGCGTTTCGCCGGCTTTCGCAGAAATCAGCGCATAATCCGCCGGGCTCCGGTGTCTGAAAACATAACTGATACCGGAAACCTGAAGAACCCCACGTTGCCGGCTGGCAGCAATTTTAAGCAGCTCAAGAATATCGCTGCCCTTCAATTCCATCTGCACCATCTGGTTGTCGAAAGGCATGATGCCGAAAAGATCGCCAAGAGTGAAATCCCCGGCCTGAATATTGTTCTGAATACCGCCACTGTTCTGAATTGCAATCTCACAACCAGATTCAGCACGCATGGCATCAGTAATCAGATTGCCGATAAAGCACTCGGAACTGTATGATTTGCCGTAGTCCTCAGCGAAGCTGCCGATCATGCTGTCACGCAGATCCCGATTCTGCCTGGTCAATTGTTCAACCATGGCTTCAACGTCAGGATCGGCATTGATTTCGGCATGATCGACCGGAATTCTCCGGCCGGCGATTCTGACAATACTTACCGGCGGTGGCGTAATCTCAAGATCGAGAACGTCAATTTCCTTGGTCTGGTTGTAACCGCTGATTGTGGTCACGACAATTCCGTCTTTTCGCAGCGGTGATGGCGCTTCGATATCATAGTCGAGCATGACACAGATGTCTGGCGAAGCCGAAGCGATGGCTAGCCAGTCTTCAAGAGTGATCCGCTCACGGCTGTATTGAGTCAGCAGCACAACAAGATCGACCCCTGAACGGCGCAGTGCTTCGACCCGCAGCCGCAGAGATTCATCAGGTCTGGCAAAGGCCAGCCCCTCGATATTGCTTCTTGCAGTTAAGTTAGGAGTTTCTGGCGAAGTAATCCCCATTACCCCGATCTTCAGACCCATACCCGGGTTCAGGATAAGCTCCGGCGAAATGTAACCCGGTGCCCGACCGCTCTCTGCTTCAGAGATATTCGAGCTGACCAGGGCAAATTGAGCTTCTTCAGCCAGTTCAGCCAGGCGCTTCTGGCCATAACTGAATTCAATATTACCGGGCAGCATCGCTTCTATGCCAAGCATATTGAGAATCTTAACGATCGACAGGCCGCGGGTAAAATAAGAATCAGCCGTGCCGGAGATTTCTGTTCCGAGTGAAAAAATATTGTAAGGTTCACCGGTGAAAGAAGCGACCGTTTCCTTGATGACGGTTGCCATGCCAGCCGCGCCACCCATACGCCTGCCCTTGTATGGCTCGAATTTAGCCTTGTATGGGTGCATTCGACCGCGACCGATACCTGTGAGAACGATATGGTACATCCGGTTGCGGCTCGGATAAGCCAGCCACAGAATTGTGACAATCAGCGAGATAACCGAAGCAACCAGAAAAATCTGCCCGAAACGTAATTTCATAGAATCTCCTGAGGATTCATTTTAGGGGCGGGCAGGCATAAAAGGCAACGTTTTTTTGCATGAAAAAAGGGCTGCCCCTGAGGGCAGCCCCGTTTTACTTCTTGAGCTGAAGCTTAGAAACCTTCGATTTCTTCGAGTCTCTTTTCAAAGACTGCTTTTTCAGACTGTTCAGCGACATGGCCGGCGCCGTATTTAACGCCTTCCTGAACTCTTCTGGTAACGTCTCTGATCAGCTTGCGGCTTTCAGGATCAAGATCTTTCATCTTGTAGGTGAAGTAGCTGAAATACTGACCGGGGTTACCTTTGTTCTGCTGCAGATCCCAGACAATTACCTTGACCAGGAGCTTGGCATTGGCTTCGCGACTTTCGTAGGTCGAATTCACGTTGCTCTGAACATCCATTGAGTAGCTCATACCAGGAGCAGCAGCCTTTTTGAAGGTGGTGATTTCACCAGACTGTCTGACGATATCGTTCATCAGCATGCCCATGGTTCTGAGAGAAATTTCGGCTTCTTCTTTCATCGGGGCACCCTGAGAGGCCTGACCAGCCTGACCGGCCTGACCGGCTTCTTCAGACTGTTCGGTCTGTGAGCCCTGACCAGCCTGACCAGCTTCATCGCCGGGCTGTTCAGTTTCAGGAGCGGGCTGTTCGGGGGCTGGCTGTTCAGGAGCCGGCTGTTCGTCGCCAGGCTGTTCAGCTTCGTCACCGGGCTGTTCGGTTTCGGGAGCGGGAATCGGAGCCGGATCATCGCCTTCGGGCAGTTCAGGCAGAACCGGATCTTCAGGAGCCGGAGCTGGTTCTTCGCTGCCGGGCATCGGAGCGGGTTCGTCATTGCCAGGAATCGGAGCGGGTTCGGAAGGAGTCTGACCAGCATCGCCACCGGGCACGCCAGGTTCATCACCTACCGGGGGAAGAGGATCTTCGGTCTGACCGGGGTTGTTGCCCTGACCAGGATTATTGCCCTGACCGGGGTGATTGTTGCCCGGTTTGCTTTCGAGTTTTCTCCAGTGACCTTTGATCCATTTGCCGTTCTTGTCATAATGGCCGACAACCCAGACGCGGTTCTTGCAGCCAAATACTTTCTTCTTCATCCAGACGCCACTGTCTTTTACAGCATTGTTGATCTTGGCGCCGGCGACTTTGATAGCCTTGCCGGTTTTGATGGCAGCATTTTTGATGGCCTGGCCGGTTTTTTTGGCGGCGGTCTTGATTGCTTTGCCAGTTTTCTGAGCAGCGGTCTTGATCGCCTTGGCGGCTTTCTGGGTGGCTTTTTTGATAGCCTTGCCCACTTTACAGAAGAAGCCTACCTTCTTTTTACCACCAGAAGACTGATCGTAGCCTTTTCCAGCGAAGACTTCTGCAGAAAACAACATGCAGAACACAGTTACAAGAGCTATTAATCTTGTCCAGGTCTTAGACATCTGTTCATGCCCTCCATCAAAATAAAATAATAATTACTCGTTGCCGTTTGTTTATGCAAAAGGTGTACCACGAGCAATTACTGCTCCAGATACAGCTTACCGTAACCAGATGCAAAATTCAAACAAATTTTCAGCAGCTGCTGCCAGAATTTAATCGTTCAATTCCTGCAACGCCTCGGCACGGCTGTCAAAACGGCCGGCATAAAGAAAAACACCGACCATCTCAAGAACCTTCGACGCCATTTCATTCATGCCACAAAAAGCCAGCTCGCCGGCGTGCTCGTCGACGATCTTCTCAGTAACAGTCAGAAGAACGGCAACAGCAGGGCTTTCGAGCATAGTCACCCCGGTAAAATCAAAAAGGTAATTGATCACGCCCTCTTCAAGACTTTTTTCCACTGCCGGAGTCAGCACCTGCGCCAGACCTGTGGTCAGAAACCCTGAGAAACTGACCACCTGAACACTGCCAGAACGGTTAAAATCCAATGTAAATCTCTGATTATTCAAGCTTCACCCTTAAAATTTAAAAATATTTTTCAGATTTTTGAGCTCTTTGCCCACGTCTTTAATCTTTTTCTCGATCTTTTTCTGAGGCGACTGGGGCTCCTGCGGCACAGGCTGCACAGTCTGGGAAGCGGCCTCCGGAGCCGGCGAACCTGCCGGGGTCTCTACTGCCGCTGACGCAACCGGCGCCGGATTACTACCTCCACCCTTGATGCCAAAAAGTTTGCCAAGAGCTTTTTCAGCCTCTTTCTGAACCGTTTCCTTTGCCCGTTTTTCAGCAACGTCTTTTAACATGCGATCAAGCGGCAGACCCACCGACGGCGACATGAAAGAGCCCTTCAAAGTGACCGGAATATCGAGATATTCTGAATTACCGACCAGCTGCTTCAGAACATTGCTCTGCTGACAGGCTGCACGCGTCAGCTGAATCTGAGCCTCGCCATCGAGAGTCGCATCAAGACCAACAGAACCCAGGAAAGTCACCTTGCCATCTTTTGATTTTCCCATCATGTTCTTTGCATTGATGCGGCCACCGGAAATCAGATATTCGCCGGCAGCATTGTCGATCGGCCCCGAAGCAAGCTGAGGCGCATTCAGCTGATCAGCTATCTGCCTGACAAAAGGAGGCGAATTGTAATGCCCCTTCTGCATCGCCAGGCTGGCATTGCCGTTCAGACTGACAAGACCGGTGGTATTGCCTTTCGCAGCAAAAGTACCATCGAGACCACCCCGGAGAATGTCTTTATATTTAGTATTCTCAGCCAGAAACTGTTCGGTCATCAGCTGATTGATTTTTGTGTCAAACTCAAAGGTAATTGGTTCCTTGTCGACAAATACCTTGCCGCTGGCATTAACCTTGCCACTGAAAAGCTCCATTGTAGCCGAACTGACTGTCAGAACACCGGCGTGATAAACAGCCCGCGCCTGCAGAGCCTTGAATGGAAACTTGAAAAGATCACCCTTTTCACTGACCGGCGCCGCGAATAACCCGACCGGAACCGATGCCACGCCGTCAACCTTGATTTCGGCCACTGCGCCGGTAATCGAACCATTACCGGTGCCACTGCCTTCAACCTTATAACCCGTATCTTTCAGAAAGAAACCCGCGACGTCAGTTACATCGAGAGGATCGACCACGAATTTGAAATCAGTGATAAATCTGGCCCAGTTTTTCATCGCACCGGTGACAGTCGCTTTCGACTTGCCCCAGTCAGCTTTCAGCCCGGCGGTATTGAGACCATCGTTGTCAAACTTGAGTGGGCCATGAATATTTTCGATCGGCCGAAGCACAGCCGGATGATTGAAGCGACTGGCGCGCAGCTCAGCTTCGCCTTTGATAACCGGACCAGAAACCGGCCCGGTAAGCTGAATATTCAGATCGGCATTGCCGCTGAAGTCTATTTCTTTCGACATTTCCTGGAAGTTTGTCTGCAGAAAACTGCGGATAGCGCTGAGATCAGCACCCGTGATACTTGCCTTCGCATCGACCACCGGCTTTTTGAAATCTTTCAGACTGCCGCCGATACTGAGCTTACCACCAAGAAGATCGGCAGAAAGCTTGTCTAGAACGAGTTTATCAAGATCGGCGCTGGCAGCACCATTGAGATTATTAATCATGAAACCGCGATTCGACAGATCGGCTGCCAGATTTTTGAATTCAAGACGTCCGCTGGGCTTGATGTTGGCAAGCGTACCCCCAACCTTCATATCAAGTGACAGGTCACCTTTGAACTGACCTTCTTTAACCGGAACATTGAACAGCACAGCGCCCAGACGCGAGAATTCTTCAACACTCAGATCGCCTTTGGCAGAAAGATCAAAGCCCATGTCAGCGGCATTCTTTATTGCACCATTAACATTTACAACCGCACCAACGCCCTTAATTTCAAGACTTTCAATCTTGATCTGGCCGGAAGATGGGCCGATCGAATCAAAATGAACCCGCAGTCTTTCAATAGTCGCCGCAGCAGAGGTTTTCTTTTCACTGACCTTAATCTGCTCAGAGTCAAGGGTTCCGTCAACTCTGATACTCTTTTTGGCGTCATAGGAAATTTTACCCTTGAAGGCAGCTTTGCCGCCAGGAACTATGCGGCGTGATTCTTCACTCAGATGCGTCGAAACAAGCTTCCAGATTTTATCAAGATTGATTTCGGCTTCAAGTTCACCGTTGAAAGCCACCGGGTCCATTGAAACGTTGCCGGTCGGCATTTTAACGAGGTTATCAGACATCTTTGCCTCAAAACCGCTCAGGCTCAGCTTACCTTCCTTGTAGGCAAGCTGCCCTCTCCCGATATGCACTTTTTCAGGCAGTGCCTTGAGTGACATTTCAATCTGATCCGGTTTTGCAGAAACCGAGAGATCAGACACCCTGCCGTCGGCAATCACTAAATCGACACTGGCAGACAAATGACCACCCGACAGCGTCAGACCATGTTCGGCCGGAACAAATCCTTTGACGACCGGCCAGAACTGATCGACCGGAACCGGTGAAAGTTTGATACTGGCGCTGCCGGCAGCTGGAGAAATACTGCTGAAACTGCACTTCGCTTCGGCACTCAGCCCTGGGTCTATCTTCAGAGAGCACGATTCCACATCGATGGCGCCTTCGGCCAGCTGATATTTCAGATGCGCCTTGATCTCAGCGCTTTTAAAACCCTGCGCATGCTTTTTGAAAGAATCGGGGACAATCTTTTTGAGTTCTTCAATATTTTCTGTCTGAACATTGACATCGGCCACGACATTTGATGGCCAGTAAAGTTTGCCTTCTACTGAAGCCCTGGCTTTTCCGATCAGCACAGCATCGACGTTGAAGGGTATCGAAGTCGAAAGCAGCGAACGGCTCAGAGCGGCAGAATTCAGCTGCACCTCATGCGTCTGACCAGAGTTACCGTCTTTTACGCTGAAACGCAGATCGGTAAAGTCGATGGCATGAAATGGAAATTTAACCGAGCTCAGATCCAGTGCTGATTTCCTGGAGCCGCTGTCATCTGTTGAAACTTTTTTACCGGCTTTCAGCTCCAGAAAAGTCGAAGATGAAGCAATCGAAAGGCTTTCAATAGCTAACTCGCCAGCAAATGCTGCCCACAGATCCGGTCTGATTTTAATTCTGTCGATATGGGCATCAAGTTTGAGATCAGCCGAATCAGTTGCAACTCTGACATTGTTGATCTCAAGACCAGGAAAAACAACTGCCAGTTTTTCAAACTGCACGTCCATGCTGATTGCCTGGCTGACTTTTTCCATCACCATTTTTTCAAGCTGACTGTCAGTCGTCAGGCGATGATAAACATAGAAAATGGCGATACCGGCAGTGACCGCCAGCAAAACACAAGTTACCAGCAGAACCTTGAAATAGAAAAACAGACCTCGTGCCGGTCTGGCGGGTTTGACTTCGTCTTCGTTCATATTTGCCTCCGAATTCGTCAAACTGTGAACCGGTTCAGCGCCCAAACTTCTCCCACGCCTGCGCCGGAGCATAATTTTTCTTCACTCTATCACAACCCCGAACAAATTTGAACCACCTGCAAACTGAGCACGGCAAACCTAAGATTGTCTCAGACTTCGAAACCTGCTTCCGTCTGCCGATAGATCACCTGAATATAGATTTTTGCGGAGGCAGAATGCGGTCGAGAAAAATCAGACCTGGTTGCCGAAGACCTGGCAGCCTGCTTTATTCGTTAATTCTTCTTTCAATAATGGTATTGTTCAACGGCTGCACCGGCAAAGGTGATCTGCGCTTCAATCCCCCGGCTGACGGCAGTGAATTTGACATCTCAGGGAAACTCTCGCTCTCAGAAATCGTCGAGACCGATCTGGCCGGCTCTATACGCCCGGTTCTCGGAACCGTCAGTGACTTCACAAAATTCAAAGTCAGCTGCGGAGGCGTTACCGCTTCGGTTTCAAAAGAAGGCAGTTTCAGCCTGAAAGATGTTCCATTTTCGCAGACGATGATTATCCGGGCAGAAGCCAACAAACTGGCGCTGATGCGGCGCGTTACCGAAGATGAGCTGTTTTATTCAGACCTGAGCAAGCTCGAAATCAATCTACAGACCACGGCCGAAGCACTTATCTATCAGCAGGGTGAATTGCTCAAAAAAAATCTCACCCCGGCTGATATCAGGGCAAGAGAATACGTCGACCAGGTTACAGCGGTTGTTACCGCCATCAAACTGATGATGCAGCTGCCAAAAACCGCCGTCACCAAAACCGTTCTCGATCTGCCGGCAGTCACCAGTCCGGCCAAAACTGCAGCCGCGAACATTCTCGAACGAGAACTGACCCTTAAAGACGCGAACAGCATTCTTCGCCATATTTTAACCCGTAAAGACCTCGAAATGCTCAAGGTCTACATCTCGCCATCATTCGGCAACGACTGGGATTCAACATCGACCTGGAATGACGCCATTGCGCATTTTGAAGAACTTTTTGCCGGCTTCAATTTCGAAGACCTCAGCTGGCGCGTGGTTGACACCGAATTTTTACCAGACAGCAAAGCCCGCATCAGAACCGAAGTGAAATTCAAGCTGAGAAACTTGGCTTCTGAACAGATCGTGCGGGAAAAAACCTACGTATTCGATGCAATCTGGCGAAAAGAAGGAACTTTCTGGAAAGTATTCAGAAACATGCCCTACCGCGACACCCACCCGACCCAGATTGGTGCCGATGCCAGATGGGGTGAAATCTCAGCCGCCCACCATGAACTTCAGGCAGCTTTGGCTGTCGAAAAGCTTGACGTCTTCGCCAGTCGGATTTCGCAGACCTTTGGCAACGACTTTGATGTGACCAGCACCAGAAATGATCTTCTCGTCACGGCACAGAGCCGCTTCAACGCCATGGACGTAAAAATTGCCGATTACAGTATCGATTCGATCGAATTCAACGGTCTCGACAAAGCCCAGGTTCATTGCCAGGCCAATGTAAGGGTAATCAGCCTGATACCAGGCGTCGACATTGATTCTGGGCCGGTTAAGGCTGTTGTCGAATGGCGAAAAGAAGACGGCGTCTGGAAAATTGCCCGCAATCTGCCTTATCGTTTCAGTCACCCGACGAAATAAGCCAGTAAAGCGAAAACAAAAACCCGGCAGCTATGCATTACAGCTGCCGGGTTCTGTTCTAAAAGCTTATTTCTTTTCGAGAGTCTTCAGGCGATTGGCGACATCCGTATTTCCGGGCGCCATTTCCTTAGCCTTTTTGAGCAGCAAAATAGCCTTCTGAGCATCTTTTGGTGCTTTATAGGTGTCTGCAAGTCTAAGCAGTACCTGAACATGTTCAGGTGCGTAAGTCGAGAGAATTCTGGCATTTTTCAGAACGTCGCGGGCAGTTTTAAGATTCATAGAAGTCACCAGACCCGGGTCAATGCCCCTGATAAACTGAATTTCCTCGTCGGCGTCGTTTTCATCAGCGTCGAATTCTTTTGACACAATCAGGCAGGCCAGGGCTTTCTGCAGTTCACGTCTTTCAACCAGCACAAATGCAAGGCCGCGCAGAGCTGCGGCAAAATCTTCGGGATTGTCAGCAAGTTCCAGGGCCTTTTCGTAGGCTACCTGTGCCGAAACGATGTCGGCACCACTGTTCTTGCGCAGAAACATGAAGCCGCGTTCGGCAAAAAACGCCGAGCGTACCGGGTTCCAGAAAATGGCCTTCTGCAGGTTGGCAAGGGCTTCTTCATGCTTCCCTTCCTGGAAATCGAGAATGGCAAGGAAGTAATAGCCATCGGAAATTGGCTGTTCAACCCAGTCAATTTCTCTTTTGCTGCCGCCGCGCTGTTCTAAAAGCCTGAAAAGCTCCATTTCCATTGCTGAATGAAAGCTTTTGAAAGCTTTCTGATCAGTATCCTGGAATTTCTCATTCCCAAAAACCATCTCATTGGCGATATCACGGGCTTCCTTGAGATTGCCGGTCTTCATTCTTTCCATGAACACCAGCATCATCTGGTTGGTGAGAACCACCGGATCGGCCTTCACAGTCTGAGAGGCAACCTTGACTTCAACCATGCGATCGGTAATCCCGTCCGTAGCGGCATTAGCGGTGGCAGGTTTTGCGGCCGGGGCCGGCTTACCAGAAGATTGCTGGGCAGAGAGTTGGCTGGTGAGCATTGCTGCAGCCAGAAGACCTATTGGCAGATATTTTTTCAACATTTGTCAGCTTCCTTATAAAAGTTACAATTGGCAAGGCGCAATATACCGCTTAAGCTTAAGATTTGCAACCACCTGCCTGCTGCCGGAAAATTATCGGCAAGGCGCCAGAAAATGGTCAATTTTCCCTCGCACTGTCTGCAGAAGGACTATGTACAGGCATTCCCGATAATGGCATAATTTTTGCTTAAAACAGGGCTCCGTTCTCACTTTTTGTAAAGAAGGTGGCCCATGTTGCGAAAAATAGTTCTGATTGTAATGTTCACTCTCGCATCTCTTAACCTTCACGCCTTTGACGGTGCCAATTTCAACAGCGCCCTCAAGGATTTTTCAGAAGGCATTTCCCAGACAGCTTATGCGATCAGTGAAAAAGCCGACAGCGCTGAGCGCGAAGCTTTTTCAGCCGCAGCTGACCGTGCTGACCGCTCTGAAAAAAGAATCAGAGATATCCTGAGTTCAATCAACACCACTGAAGATTTTGCCGCCGCTGAAAAAGAACTCGCAACCTTCGCCGCCAGCAGCGATCTCGGTGCCCACACCGTCGCTCTTGTTGAAAAAATGCTTAAAGAACGCGCCACATTCGTCACCAGCACAGCCATGGCTGCCAGCAACGTCGCTCTCAGCAACAATGGCCGCGCTGCCGAAGCACCGCAGCAACTTCTCAACCGCCGCCAGCGCCGCATGGTAATGATCGATGTGCCGGTTGTCGAAGCTGTTATCTCGCTTGAAGATACTAAAAACAACCGCCGCCTCGACAATCTGAAAGATATCTTTAAACGCCACAACTGCCGTGTAATCGCTGATAACACCACCGATGGCGGTGACAAACTCGTACACGGTTTCTATTTTTCCGGCAAAAAATACGTCGTCGACGCGCTTCTCGGCCACTTCGGCGGCGATGTCGTACAGAGCGACCTCAAGGCCATCGTCAGAATCACCAGTGGCGGTTTCTGGTCAGGCAAGAAAAGTCTTGATTTCGTTATCACTCCCAAGGCTGGCAGCAGCGTTATGGGCGAACTTTCCTGGTATAAATCAGTGGTCGAAAAAGATCCGGCCAGATACCTCGCCGAAAACAACTATGGCGAACTGGCAACCCTCGGCTCGATCGAAACCGTTGCCGGCGAAAAGAAAGTTCTGCTGAAGAACACCGTCGCCGAAATGTGGGTCATGTCGAAAAACGGCAGCATCCGCAACGCTTTCTATTCCAGCAGATCTGAACTCGGCGACATCTACGTCAACGCCCGCTGATTGCAATAATGGGAGAAACAAAAATGAATTTCAATAAAACCAGAATTCTGACAGGTGTTTTTGCTGCCGGCATCGTTTTAAGTTCTTTTGTTGCCCAGGCTGCCGAAGAAAAAGATATCGCCGACCTTGAAAAGCAGCTGATTCAGGTTGAATCGCAGTTGCTCGAACCCGAGCTGCGCCTCGACAAACTGCAGCAGGACCGCTCGAAATACGACGGTGCCAGCGGCTGGTTTCAGGGCGGCAAAAAGAAAGCCCTCGATGCAGAAATCGAAAAGACCCAGGGTCTTGTCAACCAGCAGTATTCACAGATGAAAACCGTTGCCGACCAGGTTCAGAAAATGGTCTTCTCAGTCGCCCAGACCTTCGAAAAGAATGGCCAGTATAGCAAGGCGATCGAATACTACCTTAAAATCGAGAACCGCACCGATTCAGTCAGAGAACGCGTTGCTGCCTGCTACAAAGCCGGCGCTGATTACGGCCAGGCCATCAAGTGGCTGCTCGAAATGCAGAGAACCGATAATGTTCTGCTTGAAGTCGTCGATTGCTGCAAGCTCGACAACAGCATGAAAGAAGCCGTCTACTGGCTGTTCGAAATCCTCAAACCCTGGTCTGGCAACAGTGCAGAACTCGCTGCCCTCGACCTGATTGAAAAATACGACTATCCACAGCGCAAAAACGATTACCCCGATTTTTTCCGCCGGCTGTCAGATGTTTATATCGCAAAAGCGGTTAACGCATACGAAAGCAATTTCCTGCAGGCAACCCGCGATTATCGCAAAGCAGTTGAACTTCTTGCCACTGACATGAACGAAACCCCATCAATGGTCAGCTTTGCCATTCTCGACCGCCATCAGAACGACTACCGCGCTGCCCTCGAAATTCTCGATCGGCAGAAGGAAGCTGCCGAGCGCAACTTTGAAGACAAAGTCAGACGCGCCCGCAGCGAAATTGACGATGCCGAAGACCGCCTGCGCCGCGCCAGATACGATGCCGACCGTGATTACGAAAATCGCCTGAGCAACGCCGAACATACCGTTAAACGCGCCACCGAGCGCCTCAATGAGCTCAAAGCCAGCACCACCGCAACTCCAGATGAAATCAGCCGCGCGCAGCAGAACCTCGACAGCGCTACCCGCGACCTCGATTACATCAGAAGAAACCGTGAATCAATCGTTCGCGACTACCTGCGCCCCTATCACCGCGCTGTCGAAGAAGCCCGCGATACCTACGACAAATTGCTGGCCAATCGCACCAGAATCATCGAAGAATACATCGCACCCTATAAACGCCAGGTCGCTGAAGCCAAAAAAGCCTACGACCTCATCAAGTCGCTGCACGACGCCAACTTCAAGTAAGTCCTCGAAAAAAATGGCCGCCTCACAATGAGGCGGCCATTTTTTATACCGGCAGTGTTTACTGCGCCTGGTCACACAAGGCAAATTCTCTGATCACTTCGTATTTCGGGCTTTCTTCGTTAAGAATGCTTTTTATCAGGCAGAAGCAATTTACTTTCCAGCTGCCGGTAAACTTGTGCAGAACTTTACGGACCCAGCCACCGCGACAGCGGGCCAGAGTCAGATGCGCCCTGAATTTTTTCTGATCGGCAAGACTGCCAAGACGGCTGCGCAAAAATTCTGCCAGGCAGGCAAGTTCTGCAGCGCCATCGACCGTAGCATACAAGACGCTCGGTTCACCAGCTTCAGGGAAACATGCGACATCGGAAATGCTTACTTCAAACGGAGAATTGGCTGAAGCTGCAGCATCCCCAATACGGATCACCTCATCGAGCCGATCGGCAGGCACTTCACCCATGAAGGCGAGAGTTATGTGCATCCGCTCGGGTTTGACCGGACGCCAGGGCTTTTCGAGGGTAACCGCAAACCCGTCGAGATCCTGACGAATTTCTTCAGGAACAGCGAGGGCAAAAAACAGACGCAAAGAAAGCTCCATTCTTCACTTCGACTCTTTCATCGCATTCAAAAAGCTCTGAAAAACCGTGCGACAGACACGCTTGCGAATCATTGCCCGGTCACCCGGCCAATCGACAAAAGCAGCATTTTCACCATTTGGCCCGGAGACGGCAACCCATGCGGTACCCGGACTTTTACCTTCAAGTGGCGCCGGCCCTGCAACCCCGGTTGTCGCCAGACCCCAGTCAGTGTGAAACATTTTTCTGGCAGCAACAGCCATCGCAACGGCAACCTCGGCAGACACAACCCCGTGCTGTCTGATTAAAGCGGCATCAACACCGGCGCGAATTTTTACGTCGTTGGCATAAGCAGTTAAAGACCCTCTGAAACAGCTGCTTATCCCTGGGCAATCAGTGATCTCTGCAGCAAGAACACCGCCAGAAACAGATTCCATACAGGAAAAGGTCTGCCCACGACTGTCAAGGATCTTTTTGACAGCCGAAACAACAGTTTCATCATCACAACCAAAAATCCACGGTGCAAGAATCAATTCTATTTCACGAATAACAGGATCGGCCACAGCCATGGCCTGATCTGCACTCTCGCCAGCAGCGGCGATGCGCACATCAACACCGCTGTTTCGAGCATAAGTGCCGATTCCGGGAGAATCAAGACGTGTAAACTCCTTGATTCTTTCTGCAAGATCTGATTCGCCAATTCCGATCGTATGCAGAGTGCGGTGGTAGAGCACCCTGCCCGAAGACGGCAGCAATTTTTCGACCTGCTCGCACCACATGCGCGTAAGCTCATTCGGCGGGCCCGGCAGCGCCACAATGACTTTACCGCCCTTGTTAACATACCAGCCTGGAGCTGTACCAACCGGGTTGGCCAATGCACCGGCGCTTTTGACCAGCCAGGCCTGCTTTTTATTGCCTTCAGGCATCGGGCGCTTTCTGGCGGCAAACTTCGCCTCAAGATCTTTCAACAGAGCGTCATCAATATATGGCTCTTCATTCACCGCTGCAGCAATTGCCTCTCTGGTCAGATCATCGTCGGTCGGACCGAGGCCGCCACACAAAATCAGCAGATCAGAGCGCCCCAACGCTTCTTTAACAGCCGCAACAAGACGTTCAAGATTGTCGCCGAGCGTCTGACGACGATAAACAAATATCCCGAGGTCGCGCAGCCTTTCACCAAGAAATGCGGCATTGGTGTCGATAATTTCACCAAGCAGCAGTTCAGTTCCAACACTGATCATTTCAGCAATTAGTGGTTTTTTCATCAGCCCCCCTGACAGTTACGGTTGCTATTCCAGCTTTTTCTCAGGCTGGGGTATAGAATTCTGCGCCAGTTTTCTTTCAAGTTCAGCCCGGTCACGGGTTTTACTCATCGCTTCTTCCTGAGAGATCACACCACTCTTTACCAGCTGGCAGAGGTCGTCATTGAGCAGCCGGTTTCCTTTCGACTGGGCTGTCTGCATAGCGTTCGGCAGCATATACGACTTGCCGGTACGAATCAGATTGGCCATTGCCGGGTCAACGATCATTATCTCGAAGGCCGGCACACACCCTCTGGTAATTTTGCGGCAAAGAGTCTGACAGACTACCCCCAGCAGACTGTCAGCCAGGAACATGCGAATCTGATTCTGCGATTCGGCCGGAAAATTATCAACCACCCGATCGATGGTGCTGGCTGCGGTAGCCGTATGCACTGTGGCAAAAACCAGATGCCCGGTATTAGCGGTTTCAAGAGCCATCGCCATGGTTTCGTTATCTCTGATTTCGCCAACCATTACCACATCGGGATTTTCACGCAGGCCGGCCCGCAACGCCTTGGCAAAACTGCGGGTGTGCACACCAACCTCACGCTGGTTCACAAGAGCCTTCTGACTGCCATGCACAAATTCAATCGGGTCTTCGATTGTCAGAATATGGCATTTACGGTGGCGGTTTATCCAGTCGATCATGGCCGACATGGTTGTCGACTTGCCGCTGCCGGTTGGACCGGCCACCAGAACCAGACCCTTTGGCTGCGTACAGAAGCTCGTCAAAATTTCGGGCAGCCCCAGTGCTTCCAGTGAAGAAATTTCGCCGGGAATATATCTGAAAACTGCACTGATGCCGTTGTGGTCGCGCAGAAGATTAACTCTGAACCTGAAACCCTCGCTGGTTGAATAAGCAAAGTCTTCATCGCAGCTCTCGACAAAAGCATCGAGAACCTCGTTGCGCGCCAGAGGCCGCAACATTTCAAGAACTTCGTCGGGGCCTGACTTACGCGTTCCGGGGACTTCGACGATTTCGCCGTCAATACGCCAGCGCGGCATCTGACCAGCCGACAGATAAAGGTCAGAACCCTTTTCGGTCACCAGACGACTCAGAACTTCATCGATAAAACAAAGATCTTCAGGTCTGACCATCTCTTCAGCCGGCTGCTGAGCTGAAGATTGCCGATCAGCAGAGCCTCCTTCCAGGTTTTTCTGGAAAAGGCCGGCAAAGAATTCCGGGTCAAAATAGATTGGTCTGATGTCAAAATCTTCGGGCAGAATCTGGTCTATGGCTTCAAGCTGTTCACGATCAACCGGATCGCAGTGCGCTATCAGCAGATAACTGGCAAGCTTTTTAACAGGCAGAATACGGTGTTTTTTGAGAAAACCTTCAGGAAAAAGTTTGAGCAGAGAGCCGTCAATATCAGGAATACTGCCTCTGTTCTCAATAAAAACCGGGTAAGTCTGTGAAGTGAGAATTTTCTTGCTTATCGAGGGGATCAGCGGAATATAGACCCCTGGAATTGCCAGGATCTGCTCGTGAAAAACTTTTGCAGAAAACGGAATAACCGCAAGATGACCACGTGCAAAACACGAATAAGAATGCGGTTCGTTCTGAATCATGGCCATCTCGCCGACCATCTGACCGCGAATCAGCCTGACTATTTCCATGCCGTCGTTACGGTCATCGAGAACTACAGAAATCTCGCCTTTGACAATAACGAAAAAGAAATCAGGCGATGCACCTGCATTCAAAACCTTCTCACCGTCTTCGAAAGTCAGAACTTCACCGGCCAACTCGACAAGCTCATTGAGCTTGTCTTCGCCAAGAAACACAAACATGCCGGCCAGGCCAAGCTTCTTGCAGGAAAGCGCCTTAAGCTCATTATCAATTTCGAACTTTTTCATCAGACACTCTTCAATCTAACGCTGTTGGACTTCTGTTCTCCGATAACAGTCTAACGTATAAAGGCTGTGTTTCAAAGAAAATTTACCGTCGCATTTTTCTAAAATAAAAAGGGCGCCACCGGGGCGCCCTTTTGTTCTGTCTTTAATTCAGCGAAAAATCTGCGAAGGATCGGCAAAAAAGTTCTCGGCAGTGACCGGCGGGAATTCTTTCCCGATAAGGCCTTTGCCCTGCAGATACTTTGGCACCATGGTCGGCATGGTGGCTCTGACGTTGTAAATCATACTCGGGATGGTCCAGAAGCGCAGTTTTTTGTCGCTGAACTTGTTCATGAGCACAAGCAGATTGTTGGTGCAGTTGTTGCGTGTAGTGTGATAAAACTCGCCGGAGCGGTTGACACCAGCCTGCATGACCGACTCAAGCAGCAGTTTCTGGCTCTGCGCGGCAGAAAATCTGATTGGGTAGGCAACAAGCTTTTTGGTATCGAAATGGCAGGTCTCGGCGGCGTAGTCTTCCCAGCTGGTGAGCAGCCAGATGACGCCGAAAGTCTTTTTCAGACCTTCTTTAAGTGAGTAATTCTGGTCTTTGCGCTGATAAGCCTCTATGCTCAGCACCAGCCCTTTTGATTCGTTACCGTTCTCGTCGACCATACCGCCCTTTTTAAAAGTGAAAAGCAGCAGACAATGTGCTGCAAGCCATTCTGGCGGAAACGGCTTCTTGATAAAATATGAGCCATCGATAAGTTCAGGCCTGATTTTTACAGTGCGCCAGGCAAATTCAGTTTCGCCAGCCGCATTTTTATCTTTCAGACGACTCCAGCGAACATTTTTAACAACTGTTTCTTTTTCAGAGAGTTTGATTACCTGAGCCGGCTTCTGATAGTTCTTGTATGGAAGCGGATCTTTGATTTCGATGCGTTTGTCGAAAGGGCGAACCGCCTTGACCGAAAGCTTCGCCAGCTGAATTGCGTCTTTGGCAACGCCATCGATCTGAACCAGCTGCCCGTCATATTTTTTCGCTTCACCGGCAGAAATATCGAGGGTAAAAACCCGACAGTCATCAGTTGTGAAAACTACTGAATCGTCGCGGACATCGAGCATACCGTTAAGTCGATAGAACGAGCCTGCCCAGGCCGGCATTGTTGCAACGGCCAGAACAACAGCCAACAGAGCCTGCAGAATTCTTTTATTCATTTATGTACCCCATCTTCGTGCGGATTAGTTTAATTATAACGTCACATCTCAAACCCCGCAATCCCTCGCCGCCAGTTCTCAGAGAAATCGCACTAAAATGCCCGGATCCCTCATCAGAACCAATCCTTTGTCACACTTGAATAAATAGTATGATGTTTTCTTTACGTCATACCCGCGCTTTTACCCGGAGGGGGAAAGCGGGTGTCCAGAAGATTAATAAGATTGCCCCGGGTCAGCAATTGTATGCTGGAAAATTTCAGGGCGGTCTGTTATATTTCTGCTGCCGCATTGGCGCGGGAGACAATAAATGTCGGGCATACTGATAATAAGACTCAAGGGGCTTGGTGACATAGTTCACCTGATACCGGTTTTGCGCATGCTGCGGCAGCAGCGCCCGGATGAAACAATCGGCCTTCTCTGCCAGAAACCTTTTGGGCAGATTGTTCCGCCCGAACTCAAAATCAGAATTTTTGAACTGCCAAACCACGCCGGTCTTACCGAAACTTTCAGACTGATCCGCGATCTGCGCCGTTGCCGATTTGAAAAGCTTTTTGATCTTTTCGCCAACCCCAGAACTGCTGTTATCAGCCTTTTAAGTGGCATAAGCGAGCGTTACGGCTTCGACTACAGAATTCGCCGCCACGCCTACACAAAAACCTTCTCACCCGCCAATCCGAACCGCCATCTGATGTATCTTTTCGGCGAATTTTTCGCTCATTTCGGCATCAACGGCGAACTGCAATTCCCGAATCTGGTGTGGCCCGAAAAGGTCAAAGTAAACGCGCGCAATGCCATCAGCAATGATTTCAACGGGCAGCGGCCGCTGCTGGGGATCAACCCGCATACCACTTACATGTCAAAAGCCTGGCCCGAAGAATACTGGATCGAGCTTATCAGGCTCTGGTTCGAAAAGACTGGTCAGAGGGTTCTGGTCACCTGGGGCCCCGGCGAGAGAGAAGCAGCAGAACGCATAGTGAAAGAAGCCGGCAGTGATAAGGCGTATGCGCATGCGCCTGTGCGCATCGATGAATTCGCGGCCCTGCTTGCCGACCTTGACCTTTTTGTAACCTCAGACACCGGCCCGATGAATATTGCCTGGGCGGTCAACACGCCTGTGGTTGCGCTTTTCGGCCCAACCACCCGCGAAGCGGTCATGCCCCGTGGCGACATACATCTTTCACTCTTCAATGCAGAACTGCAGTGCCTGCAGTGCCATCTCGAAGTCTGTTCGCACAAAACCTGCATGTGGTCAATAAAACCACAGATGGTTCTCGATAAAATTCTTGCCAGATACGACCTCAACCACACCAGGAAGCCAGATGCAAAAAGCCATATTTCTTGACCGAGATGGTACTTTGAACCCAGACCCAGGGTATATCTCAAACCCCGATGATTTCAATCTGTATGAGGGTGTTGCCGAAGCATTGCATCGACTGCAGCAGGCCGGTTATCTTCTGATTCTTATCACCAACCAGTCGGGAATTGCCCGCGGTCTGATCACGCCCGAGCAGCTCGATGCCATTCACGCAAAGATGCAGAAGCAGCTGGCCAGAGCCGGCGCCAGAATCGATGCAATCTATCATTGCCCGCATCATCCTGACTTTCCATATAAAGACGGCCTGTCGGAATGTGATTGCCGAAAACCCCGGCCGGGAATGGTCGTTCGCGCTATCAAAGAGCATGATATCGACCCGGCAGCCTCATATGTTATAGGTGACCGCAGCTCTGACATAAAAATCGGCCTTAAAACAGGCATTACACCGATATTGATCGGCACACAACCAGTGACTGGCCTCGAGCAGGTCGTGACTTTCAGCAGTCTAAGCGCCGCCGCAGACTGGATACTGAACCGCTAATTTATCGTTGACTTTTGCCGCCGCGCCTTTATAATGGGCGCACCATTCAATTAAGGTAAGCGATCTTGAACTCAGCGGAATCGGGCGAAGAACAAAGGCATAATTCAGACGAAGGCAGTGAAACAAAGGTCACACTGGTATCACTCGCCTACTTTTTTTTCGTAATCTGCTCCTATTATGTCATCAAGCCGATTCGCGAAAGCCTGGCCCTGGAACTGGGTGCCGAGAACATTCCGCTTCTCAACATAACCTCGATGGCCAGCCTTGTGGTTGTCAACGCTGCTTACAGCCTGATCGTCGGGCATTTCAAGCGTGACATTTTCATTCCGTTCATCACCAGGTTTTTCGCCGTCAGCCTGCTGGGTTTCTGGGTGATTTTCTCCTTTCTGCTACCTATTCCAGGCTCTGAGCCGGCAAACCTTGCCGGCACGCCGGCCAGCATTGCTGCTGAAGCTCAGATCGAAAAAACGGCAACAACGGCAGAAATGCCCGCAAACCCGGGCGAGGCCGAGAAACCCCGAAACGCCCTTCCCAGTATTGCTGAAAAAAAAGCCGAAAACCAGACACCATCAGAATTAAAACCAGTTCAGGTTAAACGCAGGGATCTGACGCTTTTCAAGGTTCTTGCCATTGGCATTTATTATCTCTGGGTCAATATGTTTTCGCTGATGGCCGTAAGCATGTTCTGGTCGTTCATGAACGATGTTTTTTCGCTCGAACAGAGCAAGAGACTTTACGCGATAATCGGCTACGGTGGCCTGATCGGCGGACTGGCCGGCAGTGCGCTAACGTCGCTGCTGGTAAAATATACCGGCACGCCAAACCTCTTCATTCTCGCGATCGTTCTGCTCTACCCATCTATCTGGTGCATGCAGTATATTCATCGCAATCATTACCGGCCAGAAGGTATCCCTGAGGCCGAAAACCGGCCGGCCGTGCCAGCACACCCGCCACGCCCATGGGATGGCTTCATCGCCGTCAGCCGCAATCTGATACTGATTCTGATGGCCCTGGAAATGTTTTTCTACACTTTTTCGACGACCCTTTTTTCTCAGCAGTTCAACCATCTGCTGCAGACTGAACTGGCTGGTATAAACGAAAGAACCGCATTTGTGGCGGGTATTTATGGCTATATCAATATTGTTTCACTGCTGACGCAGTTTTTGGTAACCAGACTGACCATGATGCTGAGAAACCCGGTCTATGGGCTTCTGATGCTGAATCTGATCCAGGTCATCGGCACTGCACTGATGCTGCGCAGCCCGAGCCTGAAAATCATCAGCTGGACAATAATCAGTCGTTATGCCCTGAACTACTCGACCGGCAGAGTTTTGCGTGAACTGATCTATATTCCGCTCGACCGCGAGGCTAAATACCAGGGCAAAGGCTTTATCGACACAGTGGTATTCAGATTTGGCGACGGACTCTCTTCGGCTGTAATCTACGGCGGCCTGGCCTTTTTCTCTTACGGGGTATGGATAGATTATTCGATTCTGATAGTCATGGCTCTGCAATTTTATGTTATAATCAAAGCCTCGGGTCTCTATGCCGAGCGATTGCGGCAGACCCGCACCGGTGAAGTGCTACCTGGTGTAAACGAGGCTCAATGACCGATAAAATTTTCCGGAGGAAATAATGAGCGTTAAAATGATCGTTGTTGGTTCTATCGCCTATGATTCACTGCAGACCCCCAAAGGCAAACGCGAAAGAGCTCTTGGCGGCTCAGCCATCTACTTTTCAACCGTTGCCAGCTATTTTACCAAAGTCGGTCTGGTGGGCGTCGCCGGCAAGGATTTTGAAGACTCACATGTCAGCTTTCTCAAAGATCACGGCGTCGACCTCGCCGGCTTCGACCGCAAAAAAGACGGCGAAACCTTTCACTGGGCCGGCAGCTATGGTGAAGACTTCGGTGACGCCACTACCCACGACACCCGTCTGAATGTTTTTGAATCTTTCGATCCGCAGCTGCCCGAAGAATACCGCAATGCCGAACTGGTTTTTCTTGGCAACATCCACCCCGCCCTGCAGCTGAAGGTCATCGAAAAGGTTAACAAGCCCAAAATCATCGCACTCGACACGATGAACCTCTGGATCAACACCACGCCCGATCTGCTGAAGCAGGCGATCAAAAAAATCGATATTCTGTTCATCAACTTCCAGGAAGCCCTGATGCTGGCTGGCGAGAAAAAATTCGCCCCGGCAGTGGCAAAGCTCCTGACCATGGGCCCCAAGCGCATCATCGTTAAGCTTGGCGAACTCGGCGCCATGACTGCCACCAAAGACAGCCGTTTCTTCACTCCGGCTTTCCCATGCCTCGACATCACCGACCCGACCGGGGCCGGCGACTCATTTGCCGGCGGCTTCATGGGCAGTCTGGCCCGCCATGGCAACTACACCGAAAATGGTTTCAGAACCAGTATGCTCTACGGCAGCGCCATGGGCTCGATCACAGTTGAAAACTTCAGCCTCGACTCTTACAAAAACCTCAAGTCTGAACTGATCGAAGAACGCTTCAAGGCACTCAAGTCAATGGTCACCGTCGAATAATTATTGGCCCGTCGGCCCATCTCAAAATACCACAGGGGTTCAGCATGCTGAACCCCTGCGTTTTTTTCTCCGGATTCGTAAGGGCTCAGCACGCTGAGCCCGGTCAGAAGAAGTAGGCTTCGTCGGGTTTCTGCAAACAGCGACATTTCTGGCCACGGCCGGTCGGTATCATGTTTACCAGCCTTATCAGAACCTTATGCAGCTGACCAACGCTCTGCTGAAACATTCGCACCACTTCTTTCGTGGTCACTTCAGGCACATTGCCGACCAGACCGGCATCATAATCGGTGATCATCGCTACGTTCACGATGCAGATGCCGAGTTCCTGAGCAAGTACAACCTCAGGATACTGAGTCATGTTGACTGTGTGCCAGCCCATCTGGGTAAACCATTTGCTTTCGGCCTTGCTTGAAAATCTTGGCCCGTTGATTACCACGATGGTTCCTTCGGTATGAACGGTGGCACCTTCAGCTTTCAACGCTGCAACTGCCAGTTCGCGCAACTCGGGGCAATATGGCTCGGCCGCAGAGATATGCATGACGTCGGGGCCATCGGCAAAAGTATCTTTACGACCGTTGGTCCGGTCGACAAACTGGTCACTGACCACAAAATGACCAGGTTGAATGTCAGGCTGCAGAGAGCCAACCGCACAGGGCGAAATGATGCGTGATACGCCGAGTTCCTTCATCGCCCAGAGATTGGCCCGATAGTTGATCTGGTGTGGCGGAATCGTATGCTGCCGACCATGCCGCGGCAGAAAGGCGACCTTTTTGTCACCGATCGTGCAGATATCAATAATGTCGCTTGGCGCACCGTATGGCGTGCTGATCTTCGCCTTTTCGATCTTGTCAGCGGCCAGTTCATACATGCCGCTGCCGCTGAAAATACCAATGTCGGCTCTGTGTTTGTTACGCATCATCTTTTCTCCTGCATTGAACTTAAAAAAAATGCTAACACAAACAGCACCGGATATTTCAAATGAATAAAAGCAATCCCAAATTTATTGATGACTTTTGGGAGCGAGCATTCTTCGAGTCCCATCTGATCAGACACCCGGTTCTTTTTTCATTTATACAATTGAACAACACATGTTGTGGATGAAAAAAATCGCCCCTCCGTTACGGAGAGGCGATCCTTGTTTTTTCAGACTTCGCAGTCTTCGAACTTAATTACCTGACACCTAGATGTTTGTGATACAATTCGCAACCAATTATCAAATTAATGATAATTAAACCGATCAGGCAATCTGACTCTCGACCTTGTAGAGAATCTGGTAAGGCTCTTTCTTCTCGACGCAGCGCTCATGTATTATCACTTTACTGATATTATTATCAGAAGGAATGTCATACATCAGATCGAGCATCAGATCTTCAATGATGCGACGCAGGCCGCGGGCGCCGGTATTCTGCTGAATGGCACTGCGGGCAATCGCCTGCAACGCTTTCGGCGTGACTTCGAGATCGACGCCTTCCATGCGCAGAAGTCGAGCATACTGCTTCACCAGTGCATCTTTGGGTTCTACGAGAATCTTCACCAGATCATCGACACCGAGATTGTTGAAGGTGGCAATTACCGGCACACGGCCGATAAATTCAGGAATCAGACCAAATCTCAGAAGATCTTCGGGCATGATATCCTTCAACAGCTCGCCTACCCTGCGTTCGCTCTTAAGAACCGGCGTCGAGCCAAAACCCATGGTCTTGGTCGAAGAACGTGCTTCGATAAGCTTTTCGACGCCTTCGAAAGCACCACCGAGTAAAAAGAGAATATTCTTGGTATTGAGCTGAATATAATCCTGATGCGGGTGCTTGCGACCGCCCTGCGGCGGCACATGCGCAACCTTACCCTCGAGCAGCTTCAACAGTGCCTGCTGCACCCCTTCGCCCGAAACATCGCGGGTAATCGAAACATTCTCACTCTTGCGGGCGATCTTGTCGATTTCGTCGATGTAGACGATGCCCCGTTCAGCTCTCTGCACGTCATAGTCAGCAGCCCGCAGCAGATTCAGAAGAATGCTCTCAACGTCATCACCAACGTAGCCAGCCTCAGTAAGAGTCGTGGCATCGGCAATGCAGAATGGAACATTCAACAGCTTTGCAAGCGTCTGAGCAATGTGAGTTTTTCCAGAGCCGGTTGGCCCGATGAGAAGCACATTTGACTTCTGCACTTCGACATCGTCGCGACGTGATTCCTCAAGGGTTATTCTCTTGTAGTGGTTATAAACCGCCACCGAGAGAATTTTCTTCGCCTGTTCCTGACCAATTACATACTGGTCGAGAACCCTGGCAATTTCCTTGGGCTTGAGTGCATTCTGCATAACCAGAGGGCCGTCGTCATCGAGTTCT
The DNA here is from genome assembly GCA_029560455.1 of Candidatus Rifleibacteriota bacterium. Next base: position 9,998 of record JAKQKW010000432.1, on the reverse strand, counting down.
TCGAGAATGATCTCGTTACAAAGGCCAATGCACTCGTCGCAAATATAGACCTCAGGCCCGGCAATTAACTTGCGAACCTGATCCTGACTCTTTCCGCAGAAAGAACAACGGAACTGAGGGGTCTTAGAAAGCATGCTTACTCCTCGTTGGGTTTTGCTGCAACAACTTTACGCTGAACTACTTCGTCAATCAGGCCATATTCCTTAGCTTCTTTCGAAGACATGAAGAAATCGCGGTCAGTATCTTTTTTGATACGCTTCAAAGGCTGACCGGTATGATTCGCCAGGATGTCATTGAGCATCTCTTTCATTCTCAGGATTTCCTGAGCCTGAATTTCGATGTCGCTGGCCTGACCCTGTGCCCCACCGAGAGGCTGGTGAATCATGATTCGTGAATTGGGAAGGGCGTAGCGTTTGCCTTTTGCGCCTGCAGCGAGAAGCAGTGCGCCCATGCTGGCCGCCTGGCCGATACAGATAGTGCTGACATCGGGTTTGATGTACTGCATGGTATCGTAAATGGCCATACCGGCGGTTACTACGCCACCCGGGCTGTTGATGTAAATCGAAATATCCTTTTCGGGATCTTCTGATTCAAGGAAAAGAAGCTGAGCTACGACCAGATCGGCCATTCCGTCATCGATTCCGCCGCCGAGAAAGATAATTCTATCCTTGAGAAGGCGTGAATAGATGTCAAAAGCCCGTTCCCCACGGCTGCTTTGTTCAATTACTATTGGGACGAGAGTCACGCTTCAGTTTCCCCCTTGTTAAAATCGGCTTCTTTAACCATATCGTAATTAATCTGGTTATTTTTTAGCATAAATTCACGAATTTTTTGGCTTCTGAGTGAAAATCTGACATTTTCTTCGCCATCGTTTTCCGCGAGGGTCTGGAGCAGCTTTTCAACCGGCATGTTGTATTCTTTAGCGCGTTTTTCGATTTCTTCACGGTATTCAGCGTCGGTGACTTCGATTTTTTCACGGTCGCCGATTGAATCGAGAAGCAGCATGGTCTTGGTCTGGCGCACGGCTCTTTCGCGGAAAGTTTCGCGGAATTCATTCACATCTTTGCCACTGTTGCGCAGATAGTCCTGAATGGTGGTGCCAAACTGTCTCCAGCGTCGGTCAAGACCCTGAATAAAAAAGTCGATAGTGCTCTGAACCATAGCTTCAGGAACATCGAACTGGTAATCTTTGATGATCTGACCGAGAACTTCTTCGAAAGCACGTTCTTCGGCATCATATTTGGAGCGTTCTTCGAGATCTTCTTTAACCTTGGCTTCAAGGGCAGCCAGGTTTTCGAATTCACCGAGGGTTTTGGCAAATTCATCGTTCAACTCAGGAAGAGTCGGGCGGGAAATGCGGTTGAGGGTAACGGTATAGTCGAGAGTTTTGCCAAAGTATTTTGAGTTGGCTTCGCTTTCGCCTTCGACCTTGTGCTGCCAGGTGCGGGTTTCGCCGACCTTCATGCCGATGGCCGGTGAGAAGACCTTGTCGTCTTCCATCAGTTTGTGGGCAGCTTTTTCATCAGAAAGTTCTTCGTCAACATTGCCTTCGCTGGCAACCTGAACTTTGGCTGAGAAATAATCGCCGACTGACAGAGTGCCGCCTTCAACGGTTTCGGTCTTGCTCTGCTGTTCGCGCACCTGATTGAGAACCTTTTTAACGCTTTCGTCATCGACGATTTCGCGCTGAACCTGTGCGGTATAGCCCTTATAGTTGAAATCACCCAGCTTCGGCCTGACTTCAAAAACAGCCTTGAAGGTGAACGGAGCATTTTCCTGCAGATTTGATTCTTCAAGCTCGAAGCGGCTTACCGGGTGCAGCTTGGTTTCTCTTATCGCCTGCGGATATACTTCCTGGACGAGTTCTTCTTCGATCTGTTCGCGAACGGAATCGGCGCCAATAAACTTAACCAGAACAGCTTTCGGAATCTTGCCCTGGCGGAAGCCCGGGATCTTCACAGAGCGGGCGGCGCGATTGTAAAAGCTGGCATAGGCAGCATTGACTTTTTCCTTTTCAACTTCGACGGTCAATGCGACTTTGTTAGCTTCCAGTTCCTGAACTTGTGTCTTTAACATATGCAATAACTCCTTGTGGAGAGAATTTCGACAGACTACCAATATACGAAACCCGCCCGGCAAAAGAACTCAATGCCAGAAAAGCATCCGCCGGCAGGGGCACGGATTGGATGTATTATTATAATGGAGTCAGACCCTAAAGTAAAGACGCCCCGACCCGCAAAAAACCGGGATCAGTTTATCGATTTTGTACATTGTCAGGGGCTTTCGCCAAAAAAACAAAAGAGCCGAAATTTTCGGCTCTTCGACAATTCGGAGCGGGAGACGGGACTCGAACCCGCAACCACCTGCTTGGAAGGCAGGGACTCTACCATTGAGTTACTCCCGCAGAGTTTGCGGCTGACTCAGGCTGACGCGAATGCGAAGGGCGGGACTTGAACCCGCACGGTGTTAACCACCAGATCCTAAGTCTGGCGCGTCTGCCAGTTTCGCCACCCTCGCTCAAGGGTCAACGCAGCCAATAATAACAGAAACTTAAAGCACAGGCAACAGTTTTAAAAAATCTGCACCGTAAATACGCCAAACCGGCTATAACCTGCATCTGCAAATAACTACAGCCGGCACCCGATCCGGGCTGCATCACCTGTAAACTTTCCATTTCATCCTGTATTTCCCGATTTATTCAATTCTTCTATCCCTCACAACTGATATCAAGAATGCAGCATCCCACCAATTTACGGTCTACGAAAGAGATTTGTTTATGAAGCATTAAGTAATCACATAAACCAGGTCATATTATTTGATGACGACCCTGAAAAATTACCCGGCGATTATTGAAGAAAACTTTCGGGCAAAAAATCAGGTATGATTAACACGTGAACTTATCAGTATGGAGTAAATTATGAGCAGCCTTCGCACACTGGCCCGGTTCTGCCTGGTTTTTCTGGCAATCTTCTGTCTGTTACCGGCAGATGCAGCCACTCCGTTCGACAGCAAAAATACGGTTGAAATTTCCGGGAGCGCCAATGCCGATGGCAATGGCAACAACCGCGCCGAAACCTCACAACGCAGAAACCAGCAGGATGCGCGACCGTGTACCCTGGCGGTCATGGCCGACCTGCACGCAAAACCAGAGAGCCTGCCATTGCTCAAAAAAGCCGTCGATCGGGTCAACAACCTCAAAGACATCATGGGGCTCGCTATTGTCGGCGACCTCTGCAAACAGCTCGGCACCAGAAGTGAATACGAAACGCTGCGCAACGGCCTGAGTGGCGCAAAAGTACCGGTTTATGCGGTGCCCGGCAATCACGATATTCTCTACAAGGATTATCTGATCGGCGGCGAAAAGAAACGCGGCACCCCGGCCGAAAAAAAGGCGAAGCACGAACTTTTCAAAAAGACGCTCAATCTCAAATCTCTCTACTACTCACGAAAAATCGGCGGGCACCTGCTGATTTTCCTTCCAAATGACGCTCTGAGTGCTATTCCATGTTCGTTTCCATCAGACGACGCCTACGACTTTTTGCGGCAGACACTGCGTGAAAACCGCAAACTGCCAACCATAATATTCAATCATGCCCCGCTCGAAGGCAGCTACGGCGACAAAAGAACCATGCCGCCGATTCAGGCCAATGCCCAGCCGTCAGCCAGGCTCAAGCGCCTGCTGCAGAAAAACCCGCAGGTTTATCTCTGGTTCTCCGGTCACCTGCACATTACTCCGTCACAGAAATATTTCAATTTTCCCGGAAACCGGGTCGGAAAAGTCAACGTCGTGCATGTTCCGCCGTCTCAGATTCATGCCTCATGGGTGCAGGTAGTGCGCCTCTCGCCCAAAGGCGCAATTGTCAAAACCCTTGACGTTAAGTCAGGAAAATACCTCAAACGCCACACCAGAGTATTCAGACCCAACATCAAAACCTCTGTTGACGTGGCTGATAAAGAACCGCAGCCCCGCAAAGACGACAAAGATGACGGCAAAGCTGACAAAATAGCTAAAAATGCCAGAATTGTGATAACCAACGCTCACTCGGGCGGTAACCGCAACCGGGCCGGCTTTGGTGACTGGCTCGAAAATCAGGAATCGGACATAGCTCTCGTCAGCGAATCGGTCGACATGAACCCGCATCTGAGGCCGTCAGGCCGAGTCTTCAATGCCGGCAATGAAACACGTGGCCGCCGCGAGGTGGTGGTGGTCGTGCGTGATGGCCTGCCGGTCATGAAGCACGATTTCGGCAAAATTTCACCCGACCTTGGCAGCGGCATCGCCCACGACCGCTGGTGGACACGCGCCCAGACAAAAGTGGCCGGCATCAAAACCCGCGTCTACTCACTGCATCTCAATGCCGTCATTCAGGAAAAAACCGGCGAACCTCGCGCCGAAAGACGCTGGGAAGTAACCCGCGATGGTTTGAGCCGCCTCGAAAAGATCTGGCGTCAGGACATCAAAGACGGCTGGGCAGTCATTATTGGCGGTGACCTGAACTGGAACGACTCCCGGCAGAATGCCAGAGCCCATAAAATGGCCCCGGGCAATATCTTCAAACGTCTTGGGCTGACCTATGTCAACAACGAACTGATGTGGCTGGCCTGGACCCCGAAAACCCACAAATCGGTCAAACGCCAGGCAATACCGCCGACCAGTATTCCGGGCCTTTTTGCCGGTGAACACCCGGCCCTGAAAATCGACCTGCAGGCACGCAAAGCCCAGGATAAACCCGAAAGCGATGCAGAAGAAGAAAAACAGAATACTAAAGAAGAAGAAGCAGAAGACGAAGACGCGAACGAAACTGATTCAGACGCGTCAGAGCTCGACGAGGAAGACTTCGACGACAGTATTCTCGATTCTGATCCCGAAGATTCAACAACCGGCGAACCGGCCGAAAACAACGTTGAACCAGCAGACACCCTGACTGATCCCGGCCTGGAAGACGCAACGGAAGGCGAAGAACTCGAAGAAGTCGCCGGCGATACTGGTGAAAACAGTCTCGACAGTGAATCCCCCGAAACTTCCACAGCCGATGACGAAGCAGAAAGCGAAACCAATACTGACACCGAGTCTACCATTGAGCCAGAATCACCGTCAGAAGCCAATTCTGAAAACACCGACGCTGCGACCACACCGGAACATGCCGCTATTGAGCGCATCAGAGAACTGGTCGGCATGCTGCAGGATTTCCTGCAGGGCATCCTCTCAGCCTTCGAAAGCCTGCTCAAATCATAATTTTTTCCAGGGCAATCGCATTAAACTTCTGGATTCTGGGTCTACGTCCGGAATGACGAATGTTAATTGCGTCATTTCCTCGCTTGCCCTGATAATTTTTCGCCTGATTGAACTTTTACCGGCGGGTAAGTTATCCTTGAATCAGGCCGGAAAACAACATTCTCGGAATATCTGGCCGCATTGCCACACTGAGTGGTTCAGGAGGTTCAGATGTTCAACCGTTGCTTGAAAGGCCTGTCATACCTGTTTCTCGCCGCCATGGCGTTTACCACACCGGCACAGGCTCTGCCGCTGGGCGAACGCGAAGCACAGCATTTCGCCCGCGAAGCCGAAAAAATATTCAGAGAAATTATATTCTCTGAAATTGAACAAACTGGCTCAGACTATCGAATCAATATTACCGGTAAGACAATCAGAAAAACCCCTGTACAGAGCGGCAACATAACTTTTAAAGGCTTTTCAGATGCACAGTTCTCGGTCATGCGCGGTGGCGCGGTCGATACAGCAAAACTTCTTGAGGGTGACGGTGTCGAGGTAGAGGCAACCATAGCTGCAGATGCTATCAAAGGCATCATCGAGCGCGAGATAGCAAGGGTGAGCAAAGAAAACCGTATCTTCGACCCCTTGACGCTTAGTTTTCAAAACGGGCAGGTAAGGGTCACCGGTCAGATCGATTTTCGCAAAATTCCCGGTAATGTTCTGTCGTTTCTGTCTACCGGCCCAACGCCTTTCTCTGCTGTCATAAAGCCAGAACAGAACGGCAGCCGCATCGATCTGAAGGTAATCGACGCAAAAATCAACGACCAGCCGATGGCCGACGATTCGCTGCAGCAGATTCTGACCTGGCTCAACCCGGTCTGGGATTTTTCGATCCTGCCATTCAAAGCCAGTCTTGAAAGCTACAGCATTTCGCCCGCCGGGGTTACTTTCAGCGGCACGATTTACGATAACTGAAACCTCACCTGATGCCAGAACCCGCCAACATTTCAGCCGGTGAAATCAGAACCGCCGCAATTACCTTCGACCAGTTCGACACTCTCTTCAGAGAAGAACTGGAAAAAGTTCCCGACCAGTTCAGAGAAGGCGTCGCCCAGTTCATCATCGAAGAGCGCGAGCACCGGCACAGCAAATATATGCGCGGGCTCTACACACTTGGGCATTACATGCCGCGTGGGCACTTCGGCAATCCGGTCGTCGTTCTCTATTTCGGTTCTTTCGTCAGAGCTTTTCCGCACCATAAAATCAGCGAACTCAGGCTCGAAATCGCGCGCACTATCACACACGAACTGCTTCACCACTGGGAAAACCGTTCCGGCATCGACCTGCTCGGTGACGAAGACCGCCGGCAACTGGCCATCTGGAAGCAAAAAACTGGTTACAAAGATGGCTCAGAAGCCACTGGCAAAAATTACATCGAAGCAGCCCTGTTCATTTATTTTCTCTTTATTTTCGTCGCCGTTCTTGCCCGCTGGATAATGCTTCTCGGCTGACCGGCGCCCACAGGCGGGGTTGAATTTTTACAGCGAACCCTCTATACTGAAGCCACTTTTGGCAGATATATGCCCGCTGGAGATTACGATGCCCATCAAGAAAGAACTGCTCGAAATTCTTGCCTGCCCGGCCTGCCGCGGCAAAATTATCTACAACGACGACCGCGACACCCTTGATTGCCAGAGTTGCCGTCGCGTCTACCCCATTCGCGACGATATTCCGGTAATGCTCGTTGAAGAGGCAAAACTGCCGCCAGACGCTGAAAACCGCTGACAGGTGCAAAAACTTAAAATGCCACAGATATTCGTTAACATTGCCTATCAACGCATGACTGCCGATGGCTTCAAATTTCTGGCCGACCAGAAACTGTTTCCCGAGTTTTATTTCTGCGCCGATACCATCGATACCATAGAAAAAAAAACGATCGAAGATCTGCGCGGGCTCGTCGAAAGCCAGAACTTTCGTTCAACTCTGCATGCGCCGTTTTATGATCTGAATATTGGCGCCCGCGACCGCAGCATCAGAATGGCAAGCTTCGAAAGACTTATCTGGGCCATAGAAACCGCCTCGATGCTCGGTTCGAGTGTCGTCGTGGTTCACCCCGGTTACGGCGTCGGCCCCGGCGAAATTGACATAGAAGTCTGGCTTGGCCGTGCCGGCGGGTTCCTGAAAAAACTTGTTGAATATGCAGGAGAACGCAACATAAAAATTGCGTTCGAAAATATCTTCGACAGCCGCCCCGACTACCTCGTCAGACTGCTTGATTTTGTCAATGCCCAGAATGCCGGCATCTGTTTCGATGTCGGGCATTTCAATATTTTTTCAAAATTGCCGATGCAGGCCTGGCTGACCGCACTCGGGCCGAAAATTTTTGAATTTCATCTGCACGACAACGACAAAAGTGCCGATCAGCACCGCGCCATTGGCGACGGCAATCTAGACTACCAACCGCTTATCGACTGGCACAGTGCCCTGCCCGAAGGCAACAACCCGGTTCTGACCCTCGAACAACCCGACCGCAGCCATGTTCTCAAATCAATCACCAAAATCCAGAACTGGGGCATTTAACCCATAAAAGCGGTAATAAAAACTCTGCCATAAAAAAACCGGCCCGCAGGCCGGTTTTTTGTTTACGATTACTTACCGATTATTTGCCGCTCTTAATCAGAGTATTGTAAAGATCGAGGTTGGCTTTATATTCTTTATAAGCGGTCTGAGCAAGAGTCGCATCGCCCTTCTGGGTGGCTTCCATATACTGTTTGTAGGCAGCCAGATAATTGTTGTAGGCAGTCTGTGAATCTTTTACCGCAGGAGCTGCAACAACCGGAGCCGCAGCTTTCGGTTCTTCTTTTTTCACGACCGGAGCCGGTTCTTCTTTGGCATTCAGTTTGGCGATGAAGTCGGCAGTTGCGGCGCTTTCAGCAGCGGCAGCAGCCGGATCGATATCACCCTGCTTCAAGGTTACGGTTTTCTTGCCAAACAGTTTCTGTGCCGCGGTAACCGCCAGGCGGGCAATCAGACCACCGCCGATAACACCAACTGCCAGCATCGGGAAACCCATGCCGATACAGAGAGCACCACCGGCAATTGCACCGGCAACGGTTGCAAAGTTGGCAACGCTTGAGGTTGTCCAGTTAAGAACCTTTTTACCGACGATGTAACCACCGACAGCACCGACAGCCATACCCAGCGGGCCACCGCCAACGGCCATTCCGAGAACGCCGCCAAAGGCGCCGGCTGCGATAGCGCCGACATTAACGAAAAGCGATTTGGCAACGCTTCCCACTTTCCCGAGGAGAGAGGCGTGCGCCTGGCCGATGGGGGCCACGGTCAGCCACATCGAGAAAAGCATAGAGATGAGCAGCATTGTTGAGATGCTCTGTCTCTGGTTATAAGTCATTGTCATCATATAGGTTCCTCCTGCGATACAAGAGCGGTCAGAGTCGAATTATGCCTTGATTATAAGAATCGCATGCCAAACCCGCAAGAGCTGTACACTCAAAAATTTCATTTCTACTTTTTGCCCGTTACTTTTGTTCGCTTTCTTTATCGTTTTTGTGAACGAGAAAGTCTTCGATTTCCTTGAGTTTGAGAACCGCTTCAGGGGTCATCAGGTCGCGGTTGAAGCGTGAAAGAACCAGCTCGATACCGTGATCCTGAAGGCCGAGAGTCCAGATGCCGCCTTCGAAATTACCAAGACGCAACACGTCTACAGCTTTGATCAGGGCATTGTCGATACGCTTGACCATGCTGGCGGGAACTTTGCCCGGCGCCGTGCGGCTCTGATCAGAGTCGACACCGATCACCATAAAATTGCCACGCCGCGAAGCCTGAATCAGACCAAGACCACTCTTGCCGGCTGCATGATAAACTATGTCAGCGCCCTCTTTGGCGATGTCCATACCGAGAACCTGAGCCTTGTCGGGCATATCGAAAGCCTCGGGAGTGGTACCGAGGTAACGTGAAATAACCGTAGCTTCAGGTTTGACAAACCTTACGCCGTTTTTGTAGCCACGTTCGAAGCTTGCAATCACCGGTGAATCCATGCCGCCGAGAAAGCCCACCTTGCCACTTTTGCTCATCATTGCTGCAAAAGCGCCGGCATAGAACGAACCCTGTTCTTCGTCAAAAAGTATCGACAGAACGTTCGGAACCGTGACTACAGAATCGAGCAGAACGAATTTGCTTTCGGGAAATTCCTGGGCGACGCGGCGCACCGCATCGTTGGCAAAAATACCAACCGCGCAGACGAGGTCCATGTTGCGTTCGCAGAAATAGCGCAGCGCCGGCTCAATCGAAGTAATGGTGCCCGGTTCGATGACTTCGACGATGCAGTCACCCTCGCGGCGCAGCTGCATGACGCCCTCATAGGCTGCATCATTGAAAGATTCATCTTTAAGTCCGCCGATCGAAAGAACCAGACCAACCCGCAACATACCGGCCGAAGCAGGTAGCGACACGATAACCAGAAGCAGCAACGCAATAACAAAGAATTTCCGTTTCACAAATCCCTCCTGATCAATTTATATCTGTTCACCAGTCTTCGCTGGTGCCAACCAGAGGCTTGGCTTCAAGAATCCCGAGGCGACGCAGAACCCTTTCGAGCGCGGCAAGAACTTCGGGGGCATATTTACCCGTTTCGCGCCTTATCTCATTATAACTTTCGTGATAAGTGCGTTCGATGGCGTAGGGCCGATAATGCGTCATTGCATCAAAAGCGTCGGCAACCGCGATAATCAGAGATCCGAACGGGATCTCTGCAAATTTTAGA
>JAKQKW010000428.1 GCA_029560455.1 Candidatus Rifleibacteriota bacterium | reverse complement strand
TCGTGAGACAGTTCGGTCTCTATCCGATGCGGACGTAGGATGATTGCGGGGCTCTGCTCTTAGTACGAGAGGACCGGAGTGGACAAACCGATGGTGAACCAGTTGTCTTGTCAGAGGCACCGCTGGGTAGCTAAGTTTGGACGGGATAACCGCTGAAGGCATCTAAGTGGGAAACCCACCTCAAGATTAATCATCCCAATCGATCGAAAGACGATGTAAGGAACCATGTAGACTACGTGGTGATAGGCCAGAGGTGTAAGCGTCGCGAGGCGTTAAGCTGACCGGTACTAATATTCCGAGGATTTACCCTTAAACAGCACCAAGGCAGCCTTAATGGCTGTGTGCATAATCTCTGGGCAGATTAAGCGCGTGCTTTATCTCGATCAGATGCAACAACCTTTAATACGATGAATTTTTATCAGGATATTTAAGTTCGGTGCCGTTAAAGCGGCACCGAATTTATAAAATAATTTGCAACCACGGTTAGCACAAATGTTGCCAGCCGGGTTACTAAAAAATTTGTTGGTGGTTATTGTCTTGAGGAAACACCTGATCCCATTCCGAACTCAGCAGTTAAGCTCAAAGACGCCAATGGTACTGCGGGGGCAGCTCCGTGGGAGAGTCGGTCGCCGCCAGGTCTATGAAGGCCTCGTAACTCTGTTGCGAGGCCTTCACCCTTTTAGGCCGCCGGGCTCGCGTCGCGGCGACCGCCCCTCCCACGCGTGGGAGGCCTCGCTTCCGCCATCCTGGCTCGCTCGGCATAAGCGCCCTCCTGGCGCAAAAGTCGGTCGCCTTCGCTTTACACAAAACAACTATTTCCCCAATAACAGACGGAGATAAAATCACCAATCAACGGCAGGCCTGTAAACGGCCACTTCCAATTCGAGTGCGACCGTTCTTCAAGCGAACTGGTGCGAGGGGAGCAGAAGGTGATTCTTTTGCGTAAGCTTGTGAGGCGCAGCCGAATCGCTGAAGCAAAAGAACACCTTCGGCTAGACCGAAGCATCGCGATTTTAAAGACGGCTTCAAACTGCCGGATAATCCGACAGATAAGTCGGTCGCCATTGCTTTACAACAATCACTCCTTCGCTCATCAACGGCGGTAGACAATCACCAATCAACGGCAGGCCTGTAAACGGCCACTTCCAATCAGGATGCGACCGGTTTTCAAGCGAACTGGTGCGAGGGGGGGGCGACTGGTACATCAGACTTCTTTCTTTAAAGGCTTGTTGGCAGTGTCGATAAAGGTTTTGAGCCGGAAAAATTTATTGGCAAATCTTTGTTGTTTATTTTTTGCGGACTGTGTTATCTTGCACTTGTAGTTGGATTGACTTTCACGTACACAGTGAGTCAGGGAGAGAGAGAGAAGAAGTATGAATACTTTTAGAGTCAGGATAGACCAGCTGCAGCCTTCCCAGCCTTTTCTCAGTCGCGTCAGACTTGAAAATATCATGAGAAATACCGCTTTTCTCTTGCGCCCCATGGGGGTTAGAGAGCTGAACGGCCGCCTTTGTGTCATTGAAGGACATGAGAGATTGATGGCGCTTCACAATCTCGGTACTCAAGAGGTGGAAGTTTACATTGATGACTCAGACAGAGACGCCAAAATCTGGAAAGAGTGCGTCGAAATCTGCATTAGCAATGGCATCGCCACCATAACTGATCTTGAAGATCGTTTTCTGTCGCCTTCAGGCTTTCGCCAGCTCTGGATCGAAAGAAAAAAAGAACTTAAGCAGAAAGCCGCAGCAACACCCTGATTATCTGACCGCCTCGTCGCTGGCCTTTTTGCGCAGATCGCCGGTCGCCTTTTCAAGCTGGGCAATTCGACGATGCAGACCTGAGATTTCAGCTCTGATCTGGTCGAGCTGATCCTGCTGCCGGCGCGCCCTTCCCCGATAAACATAGAAACGGTTCAATGCCGCATCACTTGAAACGCCGGTGTTCGGCTGACCGGCGTATGGGTTAGCAACCTGACCCTGGTTAGGCGAGCTGTCAGCCCCCCAGTTCCCTTCCGGAAAAGTTGTGGCGCTCGGGTCAGGCGTTCCGGTCTGGTAGGCACCCGGGTAATAATATTGCCGGCGATATCTGGCGGCACTGCGCACCGATGAATACATATCTTCGAGGGCTTCCTTTTCCTGTTTCTGCAGGTATGCCAGGCGCTCTTTCAGCTCTTCGAGCTCAAAAGAATTGTCTTCGATCTGATTTTCAAGCTCGTTGATTTTGCTTGTCTGCAGATAGGCGGCAAGATCGCGCTCGCGATTGATTCGCGCCGCTCTGACAACTCCCTTCTGCCATTCGCTGATGTAGGAAAGCTGCCCGCGCAGCCGCTCTGCCTCATCGCGTGCCAGCTGC
>JAKQKW010000104.1 GCA_029560455.1 Candidatus Rifleibacteriota bacterium | reverse complement strand
CATATCAGTCTTTTCATTTTTCACTCCCTGTCTGGGCATCGACTATCGCAAACGCCATTCCTTCAAAAGTTTCGTTATCCTTAACTTTACTATAACTCATCATGAGTTCGCGCTCAATGAGTTTCATGAAATTCGGGTGCCACCCGGCACTCTGCCGGCCAACTCCGCAGAGAACCGCCTCTTCAAAGTCATTCTCATAAGCCTGATATTTGAGCTGTTTTCTGGCCAGTCCGACAAAATAGCTGGCCCGCGCACGCAATGAGTCGCTCTCGAGACTGTAGGAAAGAAAGCGCTGGGCACCTTCGATCTGACCGATCTTGAACAGGCAGAGACCGACAAGATAGTTCAGCCACGGAACATTGAGATCACGGGCAACAGAAATGAGGTCGCCCAGACAGTCGAGCGGCGACTTGAAAAAAACCACCGGCAGGCATTTGACAAAAGTCCAGGCCGAACCGAGTGAAAAGCGCATGAGCAGGTCTTCGCCAGCCTTCCAGGCGTAGTAGACAGCTACAGGAATAAGGCCCAGAAAGAAAAACACAAGAAGATATGAAGACATGAACATCCTGAAATGGCATTCAAAGCGGTAAGCCAGCGACTGATATATCTTGCCGGATTTTGGATTGCGGCTGAAGCCAAATGCCATCTGGTAATTTCTTTTGCCGAAATAACTCTCGCAAAACAATGGAAACATTGTGTCGTCATCAGGGTTTTGCCGGTAATACTTCCAGAAATCGGCAAGAGCATCATCGTAATCTTTCAATTTGAGATGCGCTTTGCCGCGCAAAAGCAGATACTCGATACGATCGGGCGAATCGGCGATCAGCACAGTCAGTGCATCGACCGTTTCCATCATGCGCCCTTCGAGAAATGCGGTTTCAGCCTTTTCGACAAACGATTCGATCTGGTTGATATGATCGATCTTCGTCTTGAGTTCAAGGGCCGGCTTATAGTCAGGCTCACGTTTAAGAATGACCTCGAGCATTTCCATGGCCTTCATGCGGTCGCCCTGGGCGAAAAAGCCACGGGCCCGATTCATGTATGATATTGCTGAATAGTGGTCGAGATCATGCGCCCGCCCCGTAGAAACATCGACCTGGATACCCTGCGACTTGTATTCATCGATCTTGCGCCGGGTCTCGGTAATATACTGCATTTTTTCGAGAGCGAACTTGTGTTCAGGTGCGAGAGCAAGCATTTCATGCAGCATTTTTTCGGCGTCTGGCAGATTTTTTGCCGACAGATAGAACTCTATCTGCTGCTGAAGTTTGTTTGTCTTTTCGTCAACAGCCTTCTTGAACCTGGCTGCGAACTCTTTTATCTTTTCGTCATTGCCATCGATTTTTTCGGCCCTCTGCAGAAAGTTGCGGGCCTGAACCAGATTGCCGTTTTCAAAAAACACCTCGGCGCGACGCAGGTATTCACGGGCCTGTGCGCTGTAAGCCATGATTGGCAATGAGATCCCAACCATAAAAGACACAAGAATACAGAGTAATATGTATTTGCTTGTCATATTTTCGAGTTTATCACAAATCTCAATTATACCGTACAACCTTCGGGCGGTTTACAGTCAGATAATCAACGCAGAAATCAGTTCTAATGTTTCATCAGACAATTCAATCTTCGGCAGTTTTTGACATTTTAGGCAGCAGCTGCTAAGATGCGACTTGAACAGACGATGCCGTCAGCGCATCAAATATCAGTCTACACAGGAGGACATCGATGCCACTGGTAACTTCAAAGGAACTTTTTGCAAAAGCCTACAAAGGCGGTTATGCCATAGGCGCTTTTAACGTCAACAACATGGAAATCGTTCAGGGCATTTTCGAAGCAGCTATCGAAGAAAAGGCCCCGTTGATCATTCAAGTATCGGCCGGCGCCCGAAAATACGCACGACATGAGTATCTGATTCATCTGATTCAGGCCTCCATGGAAATGGCTGAAGCCTCGGGCGTATCGATACCGGTTGTACTGCACCTCGACCATGGTGATGATTTCGATATCTGCAAAAAGTGTATCGATGGCGGCTTTACTTCAGTAATGATCGATGCCTCCAAACATCCGCTCCAGGAAAACATCAGGATCACCAGAGAAGTCGTTGATTACGCCCACTCGAAGGGTGTCACCGTCGAAGCCGAACTTGGCAAACTGGCCGGTGTCGAAGATGATGTCAAGGTCGCAGCCAAAGATGCTACCTACACCGACCCCAGAGAAGCAAAAGAATTCGTCGAAAAGAGCGGCTGCGACTCTCTGGCTGTAGCCATTGGTACCAGCCACGGCGCCTACAAGTTCAAGGGTGAGCCCAAGCTGGCTTTTGACCGGCTTGCCGAAATTGAAAAGATGCTGCCGAATTTCCCGCTGGTTCTGCATGGTGCCAGCTCAGTTCCCGAAGATCTCACCGCCATCTGCAACAAATACGGCGGAAATCTGCCTGGTTCACGCGGCGTACCCGAAGACATGATCGCTCAGGCCGCCAAAACCGGGGTCTGCAAAATCAACGTCGACACCGACCTGCGCATCGCCCTCACCGGCCAGATCCGCAAGGTTTTCGCCGAAAATCCGGCTGAATTCGACCCGCGCAAATATCTCGGCCCGGCCCGCGATGCAATCAGAGAAGTCGTAAAACGCAAAATGCGCATCATGGGCTGCTCTGGCAAGGCCTGATTCGTTAAAACCAGACAACACACAGTTGATATGATCTGTAGGGGTTCAACTCGCTGAACCCCTACATTCATTTTGACACCGGGTCAAATTACGTCTAGAATATGAATTTATGAAAAGAGCCAAAACCATATTCTGCCTGTTAACGATCTTTTGCCTGGCACTCCTGTTTACCGGCTGCGGTGGAGGCGGTGGCAGCAGCGGAAGTGATTACACTCTTTCCCCCGAAGAACTTGAAGTGGCTACAGTGGTTGAAGCTTTTGCCGCAGCTGTCAAAAGTGAAAAAATCGACGATGTGATGCAATATGTCTACACCGACCTGAAATACCCCAATCTTACCACCAGTGGTTATACTATTCTCAGAACAAGACTTGAAGACTTCTTCGCTGCAGCTGTGGTGAACGAATTCACCATAACCAGTATCGGCGTCGATGTTGCTGCCAGTGAAGACATCGCTTCGGTCAGAGCACTTCTGACACTTGAATACAGCAAAGACGGTGTACCTCAGGCAACTTTGAGCGAAGAAATCGAACTGTATCTCGAAAAAGAAAACAGTCGCTGGGGACTGATTCAGTTCGCAGGGCGTAACACGCTGATGACTACGGCTTTTCCGCCGGCATTATAAATTTTTAACGAGGGGAGCCTGCACTGATGAGCTGCACAGTAGTGCCTGTCGGGTCGGAGAATCTGCTGCGTCTCGATTTTTCGCTGACTCCGGCAGCCTGGAACGAAATCATCGCTGACAATGTTTCAATAATGGCTGCCGACAATGAGCTCGCGATATTTTCGTTTGCGACCGGAGCCATGATCGCCAGTGCCAGTATTGATTCGACGCTTCCGGCAAAACTGAAATCAGCAGCTATTGTAGCTCTCAACCGGAGTGGCCAGGGCAACACCGGCGAAGAAAGCCTGCTTTTCAAGTTCGAGCGTTTCGATCTGACGGGCCATTTCGCCATGGGCATCAGGGCTCAAGCCACTGGTAACACCGGTGAAGCCGTGACTTTATACCAGAAGGTTATTGAATCTGATGCAGGCGTCGGCAGAGTTTATAATCTGCTTGGCCTTTGCCAGCGGCTCAACAACGACACCGAAGGCGCCGAAGCGTCATACCGTCGGGCTATAGAACTTTTTGCCGATTTTCCCGACGCCTGGTGTAACCTCGGAATTCTCTACCAGAAAATGGGCCAGGACACGAAGGCCCAGGAATTTTTTGGCGAAGCTCTCAAACGTGACGAGTTTTATTTCAACGCTCTGCTGCGCCGGGCAGCCTGGTTCCTCGAAACCGGCCAGGTTGTGAATCCAGAATTTGCATTGCTGAATCTCAGACTGCTCATGCACTACAGCGGGTTGGCACCGGTGCAGCGGCATCTGATCGGCAGCGCCAGCCGCCTTGACATGTCTCTGGAAGAATACTGCGAGCGCCTGCACAACGAGCATGGCATTCTTGCCAACAGCAAAATACAACAGTATTTCAAGCTGATAGAAGGTTTCATCAACAACGGCGCCTTCGCCCAGGCAGCCGGTTACATGCAGATGCTGGCCGGCATGATTCCGCAGATACATGGTGAACAGCAGGTAACCGGCTGGTTGCAGCCCAGGCTCGCAAAAATCAGCCGCCGTTTCTCTGCCGATGCGTCTTATGATTTTTTGAACGTTGTCAAACAGCTTTCTGCTCAAACATGCCCGCCACAGACCAGTCAACCGGCAGAACGTAAACCTTTGACCGGTCCCGAATTTTTTTCGATGGTGCTGCTCGAAATCATGCGCGACGGGCAGATCGAGCCGGCCGAGCAGGAACTTCTGCAGAAGCTGAAGGCAGCGCTCAATGTTCCCGACGCGATGTTCATGCAGATGTTCAATAATGTCAGGCGACAACTGGCTGGTGTCGAGCTCTCCGGTGGGCTGCGTGAGCGTTTCAGTCATCAGCGCCTGTTCAAAAATTTATGCCAGGCCGCTTTTCGCGACGGTGTGATCGAGGAGTCCGAAAAGAAGATTATTGGTTTTGCCTGCCGGGCATTTGGTATA
>JAKQKW010000414.1 GCA_029560455.1 Candidatus Rifleibacteriota bacterium | reverse complement strand
GCAGCTGTCTTCGTTTTGAACTGCTTTAAACATGAGATTCCTCAGTTGAATTCGAAAAGATTGCGACTCCCCTGCCCTTCAGCCGCCGGGATCGACTTTTTGAATTTCAAACTTGTATAGATAAAAGATTTTCCGGGTTTGACCTGCAGAAATTTCGCCAGTCCATTCAATTCTGTTTCAAGGGCATCGAGTGATTTGTTGCGGTTGATTACCGGGTGAGAAACGAATTCAAAAAGCCTTGCAATAAGTTCGCGGGTGCTGGCGACAGCCTGTTCGGACATTTCAGGCCTGGCAGTCATCTGAATTGCCGCTTCGGCAGTCGAAAGATCCTGGTTCAGGCGGCCGGCATACTGTGGGTATTCTTTGATTACCGGCTTAAGACTTCTTACCAGCTTTTTCAGGCTTTCCGGTTTAACACTCAACCGTTTGACATCTCCAAGCTGGGCTGTTTCGAAGCTTTCGTTGACCAGACTGTCGATTATGCTGCCGCCATTTTCATAGACGAGGGTCAGCAGCAGAATTATCAGCAGGCCGTAAAGAACCCGCTTTTCGCGGGCGCGCAGGCGCAGAGTGTCGATGACGTCTTCGCGATGTTTAACGGCAAAATCGCCTCTGTTGTCTATCATTTTACCAGTAACCTCATTGTCAGAGCATAGCGGGCCCCTTCGATCAGCACGATTTCATTAATGATGACCGGTGAATCGAGGTTTTCGACCGCCGCGAGAAAGTTGCGCATATTTGCGTAATCGGCCCTAAGGTTCATCTGCAGACGATAAGAGGGCACTTCAAGTTTGTCGAATTCTTCGTTGAATTCATAGCGCACCTCTTCAAGGGAAACGCCCGCCGAGCCTGCGAGCTGCTGCAGCCGGTCAATCATCACCGGCAGATCTGCTTCTGCTGGCAGAAGAGAGCCTGTTTCCTCGTGCAGATTTTTGAGGTGTTTCAGGCGGTGGCTTTGGTCGAGAAAGTTTTCGCGGTTGTTAACAGCCGCTCTGGCACTTCTTACCACTTCGGCGTAGCTTGCGGCCGTGTTCAAGGTCTCGTTCTGCGGCTCAATCAGCATTGTGGGCAGAAAGAACAGAACCATCAGAATGAAAAGCGGTAATGGAGCACGTTCTTTGAGTTTTTTCAGTTCATTCGGGTTCATCAGGGCAATTCCCCGCTTTCTCCGGCATAATCGACCTCAAGACTGAAAGTTATACCGGTATTGCCTTCGAGCTTGCTGCTGGCATGTTTTTTCAGGTTCGGGTTAACGAAGACGCTTTCAGCAAACAGCGCCCGCAAAAGTTCGGTAACCTTGCCAAGATCGGTTGCTTCGCCTTCGAGGCTAATTCTGACAAGCTTTTCCGGGCGAATGCCGATGCGTCTGTAGCGCACCTGCGGCGGGGTCAGCTTTTCAAGCCGATCGAGCAGCGTGCTCCATGATGTGCGGCACAGGGTCGATGCCCGGCGCATGGCAAAATATTCAGTTTCGGCTTCTTCAAGGTCTTCTTTTGCCGGTCTAAGTTTTGTCAGTTCCTCTTTAAAGCTGCCAAGACGCTTGCTCAGCTGCTCTTCGGCGCTCTGATAGAAAGCGGTTGTGCTGCCGGCGGCGCTGTATTTATAAGCAAGAAACATGGCCAGGGCGAGCGGCACAGAAAACAGAATGACCAGAGAAGTCTTCAGCATGAAACTGCTGCCCTTGCGATAAACGACCGTTGGTTTGAAATTTAAAAAGTGCTTCATCTTTTCACCTACTTCGCCAGCAGACCGAGGCAGGCGGCAAAAGCCGGCCCGGTTCTGACCTTGTCTTCATCGACTTTTTTGGCCAGTGGCATTTCGGCCAGCGGGTTGAACAGCCGGCACGGTGTTTCGAGATATTCGGACAAAAATGTTTCGAGCCCGGCAAACATACTGCTGCCACCGGTCAAAAACACCGCCGGCAGCCGCGAAACGTTGAATTTATCCTGAAAAAACCTGAAAGTGACATTGAGTTCGCGAAGCCAGTTGCCGAAGATGCGATCGATACGCTGCCGACGCTCAAGCAGTTCACTCACATCGGCCCGGCCGGTCGGGAAAAACTTTTCTGAATGCTTTGTTTTCATTGCTGTTTCGAGATTGATTGAATCAAGTTCGCTGATAATTTTGGCGAATTCTTCGCCAGCCACTTCGATAACCCGCTCGTACATCAGCGCGCCACGGTTGTATGCCTTGAAAACCGTGGTTTCGTGACCGATGTGCAGATTGATAACTGTCTGATCAACGGTGCGGTCAGGAAATGATTCTTCGAAAAGGTTGAAGACGCCCAGAGAAGAGGTGTCGAAGGCCATTACCTCGACATGCAGGTCGGTGGTCAGACTCGAAAGAATCTCGATTATTTCGGCTTTGACAGCGGCTGCCAGAACCTGATAATGCCCCGGAGCACCATTAGCAGCCGGGCCAAGTATCTGATAATCGATGAATACCTTCATGCCTTCAGGAATCGGGAGACTTTTTTCGAGGCGCCATGAGAGAAAGCCCGGGAAGCGGCGTTCGTTCTCAGAAAGTTCGAGTGTTTCCAGATGCAGCTTGACCCATCGATCTGGCAGGCCGATGACGAAACCCTGACGGGTGTTTTTAATGCTGCGGACCAGCCCGGCGAGAGTGTTTTTAAATACGGTAAGATCGCTGATGAAGGGACCGGTAAAGTCGCCTCCTACAAGCCCCTGTGGCAATTCGACCATGGCAAGATTGCGCACGACATAGCCCTGACGGGCCGGGCCAGGGTCGACAGCCGCAATTTTAATGCTGTTGGTGCCAATATCGAGGGCAACCAGATCGGTATAAAGGTTCATCAGAGCACCCCTTCTTCAAACGTGACACGATTCATTTCTTCGAATGTGGTGAGACCCCGTTCGACCTTCTGCCAGCCGGCGCGGCGCAGTGGCACCATGCCCTGGGCAATGGCCGCTTTCTTGATTTCAAGCGGCGATTGCCGGGTGAGAATCATCTGTTTGATTGCCGGTGACAGTTCGAGAACTTCGAATATGCCGGAACGGCCCTGATAACCGGTGTCATGGCAGAAACGGCAGCCTTTGCCTTTTTTGAACTCGACGTGAGAATAATGTTCGAAGTCGATGGTCAGCCGCTTCATTTCTTCGGTTATGGTTGTGTCGTCGCCGGTGCAGTTCTTGCAGTTCAGACGCAGCAGACGCTGCGACATGATCAGGTTGAAAGAACTGACGAATTCATACGGGTCGATTTCCATGTTTTCAAGGCGCGAAATAGCATCGGTGACGTTGTTGGCGTGAATCGAGCTGAAAACCAGATGCCCGGTAAGTGCCGCATTGATGGCAATTTTTGCGGTTTCCGGGTCACGAATTTCGCCGACCATTATTTTATCAGGGTCCTGGCGCACGATCGAACGCAGGCCCGAACTGAAGGTCAAACCCTTCTTTTCGTTTACCGCGATCTGCACGATGTCTGGCAGTTGGTATTCTACAGGGTCTTCGATGGTGATGAACTTGTCTTTCGGTGTGTGGACGAATTTTAAAGCCGAATAGAGGGTGGTGGTTTTGCCCGAACCGGTTGGGCCTGCGACCAGAATCATACCATAGGGCTTTTTGACGTTGCGTTTGAAAAGCAGCAGGTCATCGCCTTCGAGCCCGAGTCTCTGAATGTCGAGGCCGAGGGCCGATTTGTCGAGAATGCGAAGAACCACGGTTTCGCCAAAGATTGAAGGCAGAACCGAAACGCGAAAATCGACAAAGCGGTCATCGATTTTCAGTTTGAAGCGACCATCCTGTGGTACGCGCTTTTCGGCGATATCGAGCTGTGCCATAACCTTGAGGCGCGAAATGATCGGGCCGCGCAGACGCGGTTCAACGTCAGAAAGCACTTCGAAAAGAACGCCGTCGATACGGTATTTGACCTTCAACTGTGATTCGTAGACTTCAAAGTGAATGTCGCTTGAGCGTTTGCGCACACCTTTGAGAATAATGGCATCCACCATTCTGATTACCGGGGTTTCATTGCCGAAACCGGCGCTTTTGGCGACACCGGCGGCGGGAGCGTCATCTTCTTCCTCGATCATAACTTCAAGTGGCGGAAAATTCTCAAGGTCAGCAAAAACCACTTTTGAATCGAGACTGGTTTCGATCATCAGATTCAGAAGTTTCTGTATCGCCATTTTTGAGGCAACCAGCGGGCGGATCGGCAGCCCGAGCTGAACTTCGAGCTCTTCGATCGAATCGACGTTACCGGGATCATGCATGATCAGCTGAATTTCTTTACCCAGCTTCTGGTGAGGGATAAAGCAGTAGCGCCGCATCAAAGCAACGTCGATACTGTTGAAAAGTTCATCGTTGACTTCGTAGCGGGTCAGGTCGACGTATTCGATGCCAAGTTCGACAGCCACGGCTCTTGCATACTCTTCTTCCGTTATCAGGCGTTTTTCGATAAGAACCTGACCGAGATTGGCCGGAATTGCACCAAATTCGCTGACGAGCTGCTGCACGTAATCGAGTGTTATAAAGCCTTCTTCTACGAGGATTTCGCAGAGCGCTTTTTTGCGAAAGGTGGCGGCAAAGGCTTTGAAAAGGTTCTGGTCAGTTACTTCGGGGTCGCTGTCGAGTCGGCGCAGAATATTGTCGGGGTGCCCGGCAGACTCTTTAAAGAGCTTTTCGGCTTTGCCCGCATCGATAATGCGCTTTTTTACCAGAAAATCTTTGAAACTTTCCATCTCATCTGTCCTAATTGATTTGTGAAGCAGCAGTCAGCACGGGGTACAGCAGAGCAACGACCAGGGTGCCGACCACGAGGGCCATTCCAAGAAAAAGCATCGGTTCTATCAATGATGTGACCGTATCGGTGAGCTCGGTAATTTCTTCGTCGTAATGTTCGGCAAGGTTGTCGAGCATTTCGCCAAGATTGCCTGATTCTTCGCCGACGGTTACGACGCGAACCATGATTGTCGGGGTTTCGGGTATGGATTTGAGGGCCTTGCCGAACCCGAGCCCCTTTTCGAGCAGTTCGGGAAGGACGGCGAAACGTCTGGCAATCACCTTGTTTTCAAGGCTGTCGAGCACGACCTTGAGGCTGTCGAGAATCGGAATGCCACCTTCGACCATTGTCGACATGGTGCGGGCAAACTGGCTGTAGGCAAAATTTTTCTCAAGATCCCGTAACAGTGGCACCCTGAGTTTGAAGCGGTCGATTTTTCTTCGGCCTTCGGGCGATTGATAAAAGCTCACAATTGCAGCAACTGCAAGCAGGGCCAGACAGAAGAGCAGCAGAAACCATTCGCCCAGGAATTCTGAAGCCGAAAGCAGCAGTGATGTCATCAGTGGCAGCGGAATATCAAGACTGCGGAACAGACTGGCGAATTCAGGTACAACCTCGATGATCATATAAACGACGGCCAGTGAAGAAACCGCCAGCAGAATTGTCGGGTAGATCATCGCCGCTATGACCTTGCGTCTGATTGCCAGTGAACTTGTGAAGTAATCAGAAAGACGTTTCAGTATGTTTTCGAGAGCACCGGCCTTTTCGCCGGCGACGATTGTCTTGATGTAGATTTCGGGGAAAACTTCTGGGTGTCGGCCAAGTGCCCGGCTGAGCGATATGCCTTCGCGGATGTCCTGGTGAACTTCGCGCAGAGCACGATTAAGTGGTGTGTCTTCGGCATCGTCGAGAAGCACATCGATGGCGTCGGTAATAGGCATGCCGGACTTAAGAAGGGTACGTATCAGTTTGGTGAACTCATTGAGATCTTTAAGTGAAACCTGTTTTTTGAACGAAAGCGCAGATTTTATCTGGTCTGCAAGCGATTCGTCGAGACTGGTTTCGGAAAGAATATAGTAGCCACGGGTGCTGAAAGCGGCCCGCAGTTCTTCTAACGACCTGGTTTCAAAAACCTCTTCGCTGGTATTGCCCTTTTCGTCGGCGTAGCGAATTTTTATTCTCTGCATTATTTACCCCGAAATAAACAATCCCGGATTTCCGTTTGCCTATGATTTTATGCTATCTCGGCAAAAATCACAAACATTAATTGGAAACCCGGGACTGTCAGGACAACAGCGGCCCTACTCCCTTTCAACGTGAGCTTTAATTGATAAAATGCTCATTCAGTTCGGCCTGTTTTTGTGTTAATTCAAGGATCCACTGCTGTTCGGGGTCAATAATAACTTCTTCAACCGCACCAAACCATTCACGCGCCGACTTGCGGTCTTCGAGGCGGCGGTACAGTTCACCGATCAGATAGGTCACGACCGGCAGATTGTCAGGGTTAGAAATTGTCGATTTCTCGACGGCAATTTTAAGAAACTTAACTGCCAGCTGCTGCAGTTCAATTTCGGCCTTGCGGTTTTCGCGCAGACGACAGCACCATGAACCTCGCAGGTAGAGGTTCCCGATGTGATACGGGTTGCGGCCGGTTTCTTCATAGAGTTTCGCAGCAATAAAAAACTTGAGGGCCTCTTCCGGCATCTTTTTGCATATCGGCAGGCTGAGAACCTTTTTTATCAAAGGAATTGAAACTTTGCAGTTTTCCCTGCTCCCGGCCGAATAATCTTCGGGATAACCTGAGAAATCACATTCAGGGCACTGGACCAGAAAGAAAGGCAGCGGGTTTTCCCCGAGATAATGGGGTAAAAAATCTGAATCCTGGCCCTGATGGGTAATCGAAGTCACGGTTCTGGCTTCAAAAATGGCCCCACAGGCCGGGCAGGTAAAACCGCTGAGTTTGAATGATGTAACCAAGTTTTCTTCTCCTGACGTCTGTCAGAATATATTCACAAACTTTTAGTGTGTCAATTCGAATGTCATTCAGCTGACTGTAGATTATTCTGTGAGCCTGGCAATCTGACCGAATGAATCGGGGGGCCAGAATTTGATTTCGGCTCTACCTTTGACCAGTTTACGATCGAGCAGACCCCATGAACGACTGTCATGAGAGTTATTGCGGTTGTCGCCCATTACGCAGATCTTGTCTGCCGGTATTTTCTGTGGCCCGTATGAGCCAAAGACGTATTCCTTTACGAAAGGTTCTTTCATCATTTTTCCGTTGCGGAACAGGTAACCATCTTTGATTTCAATAACATCGCCAGGTACACCGACTACGCGTTTTACAAAATCTTTGCCAGGTTCGAGTGGGTAAGAAAAAACGACTACCTCGCCCACCTCAGGTTCCTTAACCATGTACACCATTTTGTTAACAATGATTTTTTCCCGTGAATGCAATTCAGGCTCCATACAGGCGCCTTCGATTACAAAGCCCTGTACGACATATGTCTGCAGAAATAGAAAGAAAATCAGCGCTCTGACAAAATCTTTGAACCAGTCCCTTAATCCGTGTGCTATTTTTTTCATCGACCAACTCCATTTTCGGTCTGCATGTGTTTGGTAAAAACCTCTTCGGAAAGGTTCGATTTTTTCTAAACGATATTTTTAACTTTTTTTCAAAATGTACAATCTCTGTACAGCAAAGCGAACAGGCATCTACCTGTTCGCTTTTATCTTAGCGGCCCCTGGCGGTCTGTCAACATTGAGCATGCAATTTCAAAGATTTCACGTCATCCCTGAGCAGGCAGTGATCTAAGCTCTTAACGATAAGATTTCCGCCTGTACCCTCCGGGCATAAACGCGGGAACGACGAAGAACCCTCTGTTTCTCGTTTTATAAAGCACTAAGCAGGCCCGGGCCGGTTGAGCGGGGCAAAAAGTCAGAGATTGTTTTGCTGACTGAAGCCCTTATGATGGCGTTTAAAGAACGGGCAGTCGGCACGGCCATCTTTGTGCGGCTGGTCAGGCGGCGGCAGCGGGCCTTCTGGCCTTTTCCAGAGGTCGTCGAGAGTGAGTTCCTCGTCGGCGAGGCGCCACTGGTTGTACAGCAGGCGAACCTGTTCTTCTGAGGCATTGCGGTTGTACATGCCGGCCTGTTGTCTCTGTCTCTGAATTTCGTACATGGTTACCGCTGCGGCGACCGAAATATTGAGGCTCTGTACAAAACCGGCCATCGGTAGAAAAATGTTCTCGTCGGCCATTTCGACAGTCGCCTCGGAGCAGCCGCGGTGTTCGTTGCCAAAAACGACGACCCAGGGCTGAGTCCAGTCGAGACTGCGAAAATCTACGGCTTCACGGCCCATGTGGGTAGCAGCAATTTTGTATCCCTGTTGTCTCAGTTCTGTGAGGGAAGGTTTGATGTCGTCGACAACTTTAAGGTCAACCCAGCGCTCGGCCCCCTTTGAAACTTCGGGGTTAACTTCTTCGGGCTTTTTAAAATCGGGGGCCCAGATTACCCGGCCGAAGCCGGCGGCGTCGGCGGTACGCAGAACCGCAGAAAGGTTGTGCTGATCGTGTACAAGATCGAGGGCAATGACGATATCGAGCTGGCGCTGGTGCAGGGTTTGTGAAATACGATGAATGCGACGACTGGTGGGCATTATTCTTAACCTTTCTTCGGGCTTATGCTGGCAAGAGTTTCGACAAAGCCGGGTTTGATGGCGATGCTGGCGACATTGAGGTTAAGCCAGGTCTTGCTTGCATCAAATACCGGGTTGATCTGCTTGAATATCTGAGCAACGGCATTTCTTGGCATCGGCATACCATTGAGTGTGAGTTTTTCACAGCGAAAATAGACTCTTTTGGGGTCGAGCAGCTGGGTATTGCCCTTCAGGTCGAATTGAGCGGTGACAAAACCCTTTTTTATACGCCCAACAAGGCGGGCACTGTTTTTGTCGAGTTTCATCTTCATTCCTGAAAGCGACCTGGCCTGGGCATAAAGTTCAAAAACTTTGAGAATGTCATTGGCCGAAACTTCGGTTTTAAGATCTATGCGACTGCCGGTTTTGAAGCGCAGTCGACCGTTTGCAAGCTCATCGAGACTTATACTGCTGTCTGGAAAATCAAAGGTTACCCGTTCGATGGTCAGATTATAATAACTGACCTTATTACAGAGAACTTTGAGGGTTCTGAAGCTGCCATCGCCTTCTGCAGGCAGAATTTCTACCGAAAGACTTGCCGGGCGCGGAGTTATTTTGCCGATGAGGGAAATTTCCGCAGAATCATACCCGAGAAGCTGAAAAATTCCGCTGGCTTTAAATTCTTCCGGGTCCTGGAATGCTTTCATGAATGCTGCCTCGAGAATCTGCAGCTGCTGTTCTGGCGATGGTGCCGGCATTTCGATAAGCGCCTGCGAACTGCCGCCGAAAAGGACACTCAGAACGAGAAGAACCAGAAAAGGTCTAAGCAGCTTTTTCATGGGTACCTTCCTTCAGCGAGGCAATGATCACCTCAGCGGTTTTGAGCGGTATCTGACAACGCTGCCGCAGTTCTTCGGGCGTCGTTGCCGCGACATTGGCCATTGAACCGAATTCCCAGAGGGCTTTGCGCAGGGTGGCCGGGCCGACACCCGGCAGATTGAGAAGAGCCGAGCGCATGACCCGCCGGCTGTGAGTCTTTTTCTGAAAGGTGTTTGCGAACCGGTGCGCTTCGTTGCGCAGCTTGATGATGCTCTTCATGCCGGCACTCGAAAACGGCAGATTGATCTCGGTGCCGTCGGGCCTGACTAAAGTCTCTTCACGTTTGGCCAGGCCGAGAATGGCTGTTTCGACGTTAAGCTCTTCGAGCTCACGCATCGCCGCTCTGACCTGGGTAATGCCGCCGTCGACGATATAGAGGTCAGGCAGTTGCGCCCGTTCGCGCAGCAGACGCGAAAAACGGCGACGGGTCACTTCGGCAATCGAAGCCGGGTCGTCGCCGCCCTGGGCTGATTTTATGTGATAGAGGCGATACTCGCCTTTGCGCGGGCGCCCATTGTGGCAGACCACCAAAGATGCGACCGGATCGGTTCCCTGGATGTGTGAAATGTCAACGCATTCGATTCTGACCGGGGCGATCTTGAGTTCGAGCAGATTCTGCAGATCGATGACCGATTCGTCGATGCGCTCATGCCCTTCTGACTTGATGTTGCGCATGATTTCGAGGGCGTTGTTATCTGCCATGGCGAGCAAATTGAGAAACTGGCCCTTGCGCGGAATATGGAAAGCGACTTTTCGGCCGGCGCGCCCACTGAGCATTGCCAGCAGAGCGTCGACGCCGTCGGGCTCTATCGAGCAGTAAATGACGGCCGGAATGATATTATTGTCGTAAAAACGGCTGATAACTGTCTGCAGAACTTCTGAATTCGAGGTTTCGGGCTCGCGCTCGATATCGAGTATGCGGTTGCCCAGCATTTTGCCGCCGCGCACGAAGAATACCGAGAAGATCAGGCGGTCGTTGGCCTCGCACATACCCCAGAAATCGAGGTTGAGAGGTTTAACGAATTCGACCTTCTGGTTTTCGAAAAAGCGGCGCAGAGCGGTCAGCGTATCGCGCACTTCAGCGGCTTCTTCAAATCTGAAACTGTCGGCCAGTGATTTAAGCTGCTTTTCGAGGCCGGTGAAATCCGGGTCGCTTCTGCCTGAAAGAACTTCTACAGCTTTATGAATCGATACCGAGTATTCTTCGGGGGTGACAGCGCCCTGGCAGATACCCTGGCAGATGCCGAGGTGGTATTTGAGGCATGGCCTGATTTTTTTGCCCGGCGCCGCAGCTGCAAAGCCTTTTTTTGAGGTGCAGAGCCTGAAATTGCGTGACAACAGGTCGACGATCCGCGTCAGATCATACTCATTCGGAAACGGCCCGAAGTAGAGGTTGCCATCGCGGAAACTGACCTTGCGTACCTTTTCGAGACGCGGGTAGCGTTCTTTCATTGTTACTCTGATATAGGGGTGCGTTTTGCTGTCTTTGAGCAGTATGTTGTAGCGCGGTTTATGCTTCTTGATCAGGTTGTTTTCAAGAATCAGCGCTTCGATTTCAGTTTCGGTGACGATGAATTCGATGTCTTCGATCGCCGAGACGAGAACAGACGTCTTCATACTGTCGTGATGGCGGTTGAAGTATGATTTAACGCGTTTTTTCAGCGATCTCGACTTGCCGATGTAGATGATTTCGCCAGTCCGGTTCTTCATGATGTAGATGCCGGGGTTGGCGGGCATCAGGGCAAGAATCTTGTCGAGTTTTTCGCTCTGCATCTGCTTTTAAACCTGTCAGGGCTGTTCGGGCATCGGCGCTTTTTTCAGATTCAGGTCGCCTGAGGGAAGGTCCTGCTTTTTAGCAGCATTTTTCGTGCCAGGACTGCCGGATTTGTGGGCAGAATCAATTTTATCCGCTTCGGTATTGGTTTTTACAGGTTTCTGAGTTGCACTTTTTGTTCCGGCCGGTTGTCTGCCCTTTTTACCTGTGCCTTTTTTTGCTGCGCCTGAGGGTTTCGACTTGATATCAGTGGTGCCTGAGGCGGTTGAAGCATCGGCAAAGGTGGCAGACTCAACGACAAAATACTGCAGTTCTTCATTCATGCCTGATTTGACAAAACGCCCGGTCAAATTGACCTTGCCGTCGAGCATTTTCTCGTTTCTGACCTGAGTGAGCAGCTTCAGATTCGATTTCAGCGGAATACGCCTGCCGTCATCGGTTTTCAGAACCCAGCGATACAGATACCGACGTCGTCCGAGCGGTTGCTTTTCGGGCACCAGGCGGCCAGTAATCTTTTTCACTTCGCTAGTCTCAGACTCATCATCTTCTGGTTTCCCGCGGGTCATCAGAGCGGGTGTCAGAGCCTCGGCTTTTTCGAAAAGCCCTGGCAGTTCGCCGCTTGAGATGGTTGCAGAGGCGGTTTGCTCTGTAAAAAGCTGCTGGCTGCCAGTTGCGAACTCGGGGTCTTCTGGTGAATCAGGCCACTGCACCGGAATTATCTCATTTTCTGAATCAGTGACAACCGTTTCAGATGCCAATACAGACTCGTCGACCGCTGCTTTTTCACCAGTATTTTCAGAACCTGATGCTGTGCCGGCTTCAACCGTCTCAGTCGATTCTGTCAGTTTGCCTGTTTTGACCGTTTCAGCAGGAACAGGCAATTTACCCGGTTCGGCAGATTCGCCATGTTCAGCTGCTCCGGCAGGTGCGGCGGGCTTGCCCTTTTCAGTCGTTTTGCCCGGCGTTGCCGGTTTTGTCGATGAAGTGCTGCCAGAAGTTTTTGCCGGCTTGATTTCGGGCGCGGTTGTTGTTTCCGGTTCTTCGGTTATTTCATTTTCTTTAACAGCATTGCTCTGGTCTTTGGAATCGGCTCGGTCTGTCTGCGGCTTTTTGATTTCAGCTGCTGCAGAGGCTCTTGTATCGCCAGGGTATTCCCATGAACCGCTGTCGTCTTCTGTAACGACCTTAGTCTCACCAGAATCGACTTCGGGAGTTGCCGATCCAGGCTCACTGCTTGCCGATGCGGCCAGTTCGCCAGGTTCGGTTTTTGGCAGGCGTTCAGACGGCGGAATATATTCAATGCCAAGCTCTCTGGCGGTGCGCTCGGCGATTTCTTCGGCCTTCTGGTTGATTTCGTCAATTACTTCTCTGGCTGGCCGGTTCTTTTCTGCATCACTGATGCCACTTTCAGACGGGAAATCTGGCGAAAGCGGGTCAGGGAAAAGCGTGTCGATATATTCGCTGTCTTTCTTACCCTTCGCTTCTGCAGTTGTAGATGCGGTCAAGGCCATACCGGCCGACGCCGGAGCCGGGGCTCCGGATGCGATGTCATAAAAAGTTGCCGAAGCATTTGCTCCGGCAGCTGCAGCAGAGGCGCTTGCAACAACCGGCATTTCTTTTGGCTCCTGGTTCAGGCCAGGTTTTAATGAAAAACTGCCAGAGGCTGTGTTCTCATGCCCAGATATTGCGGCCACACTGGTCTGATCGGCCTGTGTGTCTGCAGGTGTGGTCGGCGTTGCCAGCCTGTTTATCTCTGGCTGGGTCTGGGTTGCAATCTGCAGGAGGTTGTCGATGGCGGGTATTTCCTGAACCGGAATTTCGCCGGGAATGCTTGCAACCGGAAAGGGAATCGAAGCAACCGCAGCCGGAACTGATGCAATAATTCCCGGAAAATTGAAATTGCCGTCGGTGATCTGCGCCTGGTTGATATCTGACTTAACAGGTGTAGAAGAAGCGTTATCGGCGTGCAGCGCCGGGCAGGCCAGGCTGCAGATCAACAGTGACAGCAGAGTTTTATGCAAAGACAGGTGCATCTGAGCTCCTTGTTTTTATTAAGAAACAATTCTATCATTATTGCCCGTAATCATCAAATAAACACACTCAGGAGTCAATAATGCACAGCCTCGAAAATCTCTGCTCCGGTGCCCGTGACGTTGCCGCCATGGCCGCAGACGTTATTAGAACCGGTTTCAACAACTCTCACGAAATCGTTCACAAGGGAACCGTCGATCTGGTAACCGAGGTTGATATTGCTTCCGAGAGGCTGATTCGCAGGGAACTGCTGTCGAGGTTTCCGAAAATCCGTTTTCATGGCGAGGAAGACGGCGGCGATGACTGGCGGCACGGCGAAGTCTGGGTGGTCGACCCGCTCGACGGCACGACGAATTTTGCCAACCGCCTGCCCCACTTTGCTGTTTCCATCGCCCTGTGTCATGATGGCGAACCGGTTGTCGGTGTCGTGATGAATCCGATGAACAATGATGTTTACCATTGTTTCAAGGGCGGCGGTGCTTTTGTGAACGGCACCAGGATTCGCGTCGGCACCCAGAACACGATGAACGACGCACTGGCGGTAACCGGTTTCCCCTATACCCGGCGCGAAAATATCGAAGTGATTGTCGAACGACTTAAAATCATGCTGATGCACGTTCAATGCGTGCGTCGCCTCGGTTCGGCCGCCCTCGATCTTTGTCATATCGCCCGCGGCATCTTTGCCGTCTACTGGGAAACCAACCTCAAACCCTGGGATGTCGCAGCCGGCACACTGCTGGTCAACGAAGCCGGCGGCCGCGTCACCCGCTTCGACGGCACACCGATGGCCCTCGACAGTTACGAACTGCTCGCCACCAACGGCATTCTGCACGAAGAGTCGATGCGCCTGCTCGCCCCCACCCTGAGCAGATAAATCAGGCGGTGCGGGGCTTGTTCTGCATCCAGCGGGGCTGGCCGGTGGTTTCGAGAACATTGAGCCAGAACATGCTTTCGGGATCGATGAATTTGCGGTTGCGAAT
>JAKQKW010000412.1 GCA_029560455.1 Candidatus Rifleibacteriota bacterium | reverse complement strand
GCGCCTCTGTCGGGTGACAGGGGCGCTGTTATTTTTTAGAAAAATCGTATCAATCTTTTCGGGTTTTTCTGGCATATTACTTTCTGCAATATGATAAAAATCAGCCGACAACTCGTGGAAAATTTTGCGGCGGGCGATATGAAGGCCGCCGCGATGCTGTTCGAACAGCTGCGCCGCCTGTTGTTCGCGTATTTTTATCGGGTCGGCGGTGACCGCTGCGTGGCCGAAGACCTGCTGCAGGAAACCCTGCTGACTCTGCACAGCCGCATCGAGACCTTCAACCGCGACTGTGAGTTCATGCCCTGGGCCTGGGCGATCGCCCGCAACAAGTTTCTTGAGTTCAAACGCAGCCAGAGCCGCGTGACCCGCCTGCTGCCACAACTGGCCGGTTCGGTGAAGTCTGAACAAAGCTGTTTCAGCAACGATGTGCATTTCGCCACCGACCTGAGAAACTGCCTCGATGAACTGTCAGAGGCGACACGCGAGGCCTTTGTGCTTCGGCATTTCCAGGGCCTGAGCTTTCAGGAAATCGCCGATCTTCAGCAGGTGCCCCTGCCGACCGCCAAATCGCGCGTGCTTTTTGCCCTGAAAAAGTTACGCGAATACTTTAAAAGAGGTGACCGATGAACAGCCGATGCCTTGATGAAGAGCAGCTGATCAGCCTTTACTATGACGAAGCCGATGCCGAAGCTGCCGCATGCAGAGATCACATCAGAGAATGCCCGGCCTGTCAACAGGCTTTCGCGGCCCTATGCAGCGAACTTGCCGAAATCGACCTGCCGGTGCCCGATGGCGGTCACAGTGCTGTCGCTGAAGCCCTCAAGCTCATCGGCCGACAACAGCCGGCCAGCAGTCGCGACGAAATCATGACCCTCGAAGAGGTCGCAGAATGGCTCAAGGTGAGTACGCACGCCCTTGCCGGCATGCTGTATCAGCTGCCGCATTTCATCGTTGCCGGTCAGATAAGATTCAACCGCCGGCTGCTCGAAAATCATCTGTTCAATCGCCGGTCTGAGGCTGAGAATAAGGCGCCAGATCAGCCCCGGCAGCGTTTAAAAGTCGTTGGCGGCCGCGCCGCCTGAAGGGAGACTGCCCATGTCAGTAGTTTCAACCCGCAATCTCGAACTGTTCAGCCGCAAGTTCGGCAAAATGCTCGGTTCAGGTATTCCGCTGCTGAAGGCTCTCGAACTGCTGCAACGCGAAGAGGGCGATGCGCCGCTGGGTGCCATTATCGGCCAGATATGCAGCCGGGTCAGGGAAGGCTATACATTTTCCAGCTGTCTGAGCCTTTTTTCCGGCGTTTTCACTGAAGTATTCGTCGCCATGGTCAAAGCCGCCGAGAATCAGGGTCGCCTCGATCAGGGCATGGTCGAAATTGCCGACAGCCTCGCTGACGGCACACTCGAAGCCGGTCAGGGCGGCGGCGAAATAAACGAAGCCGCCGGTGCGGCCGAAGATGCCAATCTGCAGGTGATCAAGCTCGTTAACCGTGTGATCTCAGACGCGGTAAAAGAAAAGCTTGCACGCGTCGTTTTCAAGCCCGAACGCGACCATGTCAAACTCAATGTCGCCAGACAGAACAGCCTCGAAGCCCGCGAAAACTTCGACCACCCGACCTACGACCGTATTATTGCCCGCATTAAGCTGATGTCGGCGCTCGATATCAGCGAAACCCGCCTGCCGCAGGACGGCCGCGTTCTGGTCAAAGTCGAGAACGAGCTCATCGATATCCGCGTGCAGCTGGTTCCGACAGTGTTTGGTGAACAGATTCTGCTGTTTTTCAGCCGCCCCGACGAAGTCGCGCCGCCGGTTTCGGCCGTTTTCCCTGATGAAGCGCAGCGAAAGCAGATTGTCGGGCTGCTGCAGAACCTCAACCGGGGTCTGGTCATCTTTGCCGGCCCACACGGTTCAGGCAAGACTACCAGCCGCGATACGGCGGTATCGATACTGAACGACGGCACCAGAGTAATTTTTGAAGTCGGGCGTATTTACAAGGCAATTGACGGAATCGGCTGCATTCAGGTCAGACCGCATATCGGCATGACGATGCCGGCTGCCATCAGAGCCGCCGTGCGCGCCGAAGCCCATGTAATCGTCGTCGAAGAAATCAACGATGAAGAAACGGCTCTCGAATGTTTCAAAGCCGCCAACGACGGTATTCTTGTGCTTACCCAGATGCACGCCCGCAATACTTCTGAAGTATTCAGACAGCTTCTGAATCTGAAAGTGCCGCCGTTTCAGCTTTATGACGGCATTGGCACCGTGGTCTTCCAGATGCTGGTGCGCAATGTCTGCCCCGACTGCCGCCGCGAACTTGAATTCACGGCAAAAGACTTTGCCAGACTCAGCCTGGCCGATTTCAAACCCGGTCGTTACAGCGACAGCAAGGGCTGCGCCAGTTGCCGCAACTCTGGCTATCGCGGTATGCACCCGTTTTACGAAATCACCGTGCCGAACAAGAATCTCAAAGAGGCAATTATCAAAGGCGACAGCAATCAGATTACTCTTGCGCTCGAAGCCCTGCACGGCACCAGTCTCGAAGCGAAAATCCGCGCCTGGGTCGAAGAAGGCCAGACCAGCCCCGCTGAAGCCGCCAGAATTCGCACGATTCTCATCGCCCAGCCCTGATTCTATAATCTCAAATCAGACGGTTATCAAAGCGCAGGCTGTGATAACCGTTTTTGTTTGTCTGCTATCGGTCGCTGCGTGCCAATTGGGTAATCCACTGACAGATATGGCTGTCAAACCGCTGATAGAAACTTGATACTGATCAATATTTAACAATTCACCGAGAATTGCTGAAAACCGCCACTACGATCTTTTGCCCCGGCTCTGCAATACCCGCCTGATTTCGCGCAGCAGTTCCGCCGATGACAGGGGTTTATAGGCGAAGCCGGCAATGCCTTCCCGGGCGGCTTTTTTGCGGTCGATCTGGTCAGAATGCCCCGTGACGATGATTACAGAGGTTTCAGGCTTAAGCTGCAGAATCTTTCTGGCCATTGCCGCCCCGGTCATTTCCGGCATTGTCATATCGGTAACGATAAGGTCGAAAGCTTCCGGCGCTTTTTCAAATGCACGCAATGCATCTACAGAACTGGAAAAAGCGGTGACATGGTACCCGAAACCCTGCAGCATTTCCGAGTTAACATCAAGGATCATGGGCTCATCATCGACGAGCATAATCTTTTCGGTGCCTGAAAATGATTCCGTTGCCGATTCTGAAAGATTTTGTGGCATTATGTTACTTTCCACCGCCGGGAAAAAGATCTCGAATGTCGTTCCTTTGCCGACCTCGGAAAAAACTCTGATTTCACCACCGTGTTCCTTGACTATCCCGTGCACAACAGCCAGACCCATGCCCGAGCCCTTGAACTTTTCTTTGGTCGTGAAAAATGGCTCAAAAATTCTTGTCAGGTTTTCCGGGTCGATACCATGCCCGGAGTCAGAAACTGTAAGTTTGAGATGCAGTCTGGTTTTATCTGAATCAGATTTTATAAATTCGTCGGGCAGATACGATTCTGAAACCCCTATTTTGAGGATGCCGGGTTCCCCTTTCAGCGCGTGCATGGAATTAGTGCATAAATTCATCAGTATCTGGTTGATCTGATTGCTGTCAGCAAGAATTTTACCGGCTGAAAGGCGGGTTTCTTCGATTTTCATTGTTGATGGCAGAGTTGGCCGCAGCATTTTAACCGCATCTCTGACTTCATCAGCCAGACAGATGGCTTTTTTTTCTGATACATTTTTTCGGCTGAAAGCAAGAATCTGTCTGACCAGGTTTTTGGCTCTTTCGGCGGCCTTTTCGACGTTTTCAAGATTTTTGACCAGCGCGACTTTATCATTCAGACGATTTCTCGCCATATCGAGGTTGCCAACGATAACAAACAGGATGTTGTTGAAATCATGGGCGATACCGCCGGCAAGTCTACCGACCGCTTCCATTTTCTGGGTTTGTAAAAGCTCTCTTTCAAGCTTTTTCTGCTCGGTAATATCGTTGCCAATGCACAACATTTCTTTGAAATTGCCGTTTTCATCATAAATCGCACGGTTAGACCAGCGCACATAAACTCTTGAACCGTCGCCGCAAAGATTCTCGTTCTCAACTATGATGTGACTCGACGGGTCTGAAAACACAGGCTCAATAATGGTTTTAATCTCTGTTCCATCCGTCTGCGCCTGCGGCAGAATTGTCTCATAAGCCGATTTGCCGAGCAACTGATCTGCGCTGAACTTGAGAAGCTTCAGGCCAAACTGGTTGATAAAGGAGATTCGCTTGTCTGTATCGAGCCTGAGAATGATCGAGTTCGCCTGTTCGACAAGGTTGCGAAAATCCTTTTCCTGATTTGCCAGTTCAAGGGTCTTTTGCTCGACCAGGCGTCGCATAATGCGCATGCCATAAAGAGTGAACCCGATAATCAAAACCAGAATCGATAAAACCACACTGACCCATTTCGGGATAATGCCTCCCGACTTAACTCCCATAAGCCAGTAATTGAGCCTTTCATGGTAAAAAGAGCCTTCCGTGGGTTTCCATTCTTCGAGTTTCCGGTCGAGGTGTTCGAGAAGATCTTTGTTAGAGCCTTTTTTAGTGGCAAAAAATACGCTGAAAGGTGAAAACTGAATCGAAGTTGATACCAGACCGTGCTCGTGGCAGAATCTCAGGCCAAAGTGCTGCGGCGCAACGCCGGCAACGGCTTCCCCTCTGGCTACCGCGTCGAAAACTTCATGGTGGGTCGCCAGCTCGATGATGTTGCATCTGCCACCAAAGCTGGCCAGTGTATCAATAAAATTCTGGCCGTTGATATCTTTTTTCATGATCGCCACAGTTTTGCCGCGTAGATCAAGAATGTTGTTGATGCCGCTGCCTGGGCTGGTGAAAACCTGACCCCATATCAGCACCACCGGTTCGTGACTGAAATCCATGATTTCCTGGCGTTCAGGGGAAAGGGCGACCGTGGTCATCAGGTCGATCTCGCCGTTCTGCAGCCTCTCGTAGCATTCGTTCCAGCTGCCGGGCACAAAAACCGGGTGACGGGCCGATTCTTTAAATGCCTCTTTGATAAGATCTGTGTTGAGACCAGAAGCTTCGCCGCTGCTGTCAACGAAGTTCAAAGGCTCGAGCGGAAACACACCAACCCTGAAAACCCGTGAGTCCTTGTCTGCCAGAACTGCACAGCTGATCAGGCAAAAAAATACCAGAACGAAAAGCAGGTATTTTCTCATGTGTCCCCTCAAAGCCAATCATATGTATTTTCACAAAAAAATCCACCTGAATTTTTATAGGATGTTCAGCCAAAAAAAAAGGCGGGAGCCGGAATACGAAATAGCCGACTCCCGTCAGGGTTGATTGGGTCCTGGTTCAGGTGTTGCTTTGATGGGTCCAGCCGGTAACTTCGTTGTTTTCGTGGCTGAACACAACTTTCAGCCATTCGCCACGCCGCTCGACGATTTTGAAAGTCTTGCCTTTCGGCGCGATGGCAACGATATTGTCAGAAGTTGACGGGCCAGATCTTACATTGTTCTTTTCAGAAATAAAGGTGCCGTTAGTCGGCTGCTGCTTCTTGGGAAAATACTTCTCGGGGTTCAAAACAAGGTCAAAGCTCTGACTTGGCTTGCCGGCAACAAAATAACTGGCCTTGTAGCCGACTTCGAAATGCAGATGCCGGGTTTCGCTGCGGCCGCTGTTGCCCATTTCGCCGATGATATCGCCGGCGACCATACGATCGCCGACTTTTGCTTTGGTCGAATTCGGAGCCAGGTGGGCGTAGCGGGTGTAGATGCCGTTGCCATGATAAAGAACCACGTGGTTACCCCAGCCGGCCCCGGCTTCACGCAGGCTGGCGTTTTTGCCGAACATGGCACTCTGCGGGCAGCCGGTTCTTACATAAGCTACAGTGCCGTCGGCTGCAGCAATTACGGGTACATGCGGAACGGCCTGACTGGTGTGAACAAAATCCATACCTTCGTGAGAAGCCTTATTGCCCGGCTTGCCGGCAAACGCTACCTTGTAGGTCATTATGCTTGGCACTTCTTTCATCGACCAGGCCTGATTGTTGGGAAAGCCTGCTGCGGCAGTCTGTACCGGGGCCGATTCCTGCAGGGTTGTAGAATGAAAAGGAGCCGCCGGGTTCTGTGTGTAATAATCGCCTGCCAGACAGGGCAAAGCTGATGTTACCAGTAGAAGCGAAACAAAGAGCGTCTTCAGCGAAGCGGTCAGATTTTTCATTTTTCCTCCATGGCATCAGACTTACAGAACATTATACGTTTCATAATCTCCCTGGGCTTGTAAAACAGGCTTTTGTAACTGACTGCCGGTAAAAAAACACTGCAGAAAAAAAGCCGCAATTGTTGCGGCTTTGCGAAAGGGGCAACGTTGCACGTTGCTTTTTTTATGAATCAGATTGTTCCTGAGGGCTGGGTTTTACTTGTGCATGATCAGCGAGGTGGGCTTCTGTGGTATCAGACCGGGAATTACGCCGCCGATCTGACATGTCAGGATTGTCCACATCGGGTATTCGCGGCTGGCTGACAATTGCAGAAGGTGGTCATGGGCGGCGCGTGGGAAAACGGTTTTAATGGCGAGCAGGGCATTTACCACCGCTTTGACCTTACCCGGGTTTCTGGTGCCGAACGGGGTCTGCACAAAATCTTTCCAGTTGCCCTGAGCGTTGCCAAAACTGGTAATCGTCTTTTCAACTTCTCTGCCAAGCCTGATAAGGCTGGTAAATCTTTTGGCATCGGCAGAGCCTGATTTTTGCCAGGCAATGACTTCGGGTCTTTTGCCGAGGCCATCGATCAACTGGTCGAGAGCACCGTAAAGCGCGCAATGTGAGTCCTGGACACATGAAACATCAGGTCTGACCATCGAACAGCCCGAGCCTGAGCCGGTGCGGTATTTTGCCATAATTTTTTCGAGCTCTCGCTCGAGACCGCGCATCGGCCTGATTGTCTGCCCGTTGATGTTGTAAGGCTCAAGTTCAGGGATTTTTAAAACAGTGTCGGCGACCGGTATCGAATACATCCAGCCGCGGCGCAGATTGCCCATGTAGGCATGCCACTTCATCGAGCCCGAAACGACTTCTTCACGATTG
Organism: Candidatus Rifleibacteriota bacterium; assembly: GCA_029560455.1. The sequence continues at coordinate 285 of JAKQKW010000412.1, read as the reverse complement.
TGGCCGTAAACCTGCTTATATTCGATATCCCAGCGTGGTTCACCGGTAAAACGATCTTTTATTACTTCGGCGAAACCGAAGGCAAAGTGCCCGGTGACCAGATTGAGCAGATCCATGACGCCGGCTTTCTGATTGGCGGTTTTGCGCCATCCGAACAGGTGAATGAGCAGGTGGCGGCTGCCGACCGGCCACTCTTTTGCAATGCCTGCTGTCTGGCTTCTGGCACTGTAGGTTTTGCGAAACAATCCGGGCTTAAGATCTGCAAAAACACCGGTTTTCGCGAAA
>JAKQKW010000404.1 GCA_029560455.1 Candidatus Rifleibacteriota bacterium | reverse complement strand
TTCGAAGAAGTATCAGATCCCGATTGGCGGGAAATGAGAAAATACCGACCGTTTATCGATTTCATGAGGGCAGAAAAATTGCTGTTATTCAACGGTGACCAGAGAAAGCAGGCAAAAGAAAAGCTGCAGCGGTTTCTGAACGATGAGCTCGAACGCCAGCTGAACTCTGATCCCGGTCCCTGCCTGAAAAGATTTTTCAACGTCAGCCAAAGCGCTGTTGAAAAAGCAATTCCCGAATATTTTTTGCTCTGGTTACGTCAAAATGCAGATTTTCCGGCATCCGTGGCCGCAATTCTGAAAAACTGGTGTCTGCATGCTCTTGCAGGCGACAATGAGAAGAATCTGAATGCAGCCCTGCATCTTGCGCCTATGATCGGGCTTACCCGTGAAGCTACCGAAATTCTTGCCGGAATTACGCCAAAAGTATTTGCTCTTGGCTTCTCAAACTGCGTCATCGATCTCTGCTCCAAAGCTGAAGAAGAACGCATACCGCTGCCATTTCAGGTCAGAATACTGCTGGCGCGCATTCACGCCCGCAATAGCTGCTTCGATGCCTCTGAAAAGGAATTGCAGGCAGCCCGGGAAATTCCGAATCTGAGCGAAAAAGAACAGCTCGATCTTGAATTCTCTTCTGGCGTTATTCTGAGGCAGGCAGGCAAAATTGACGAAGCCATAGGTCGTTTCAGACAGGCTCTCGATAAGGCGATGGCAACAGAACAGACCGCGCGGGTCGCCGCCATCGAAAGTGCAATCGGTAATGCCTATCTGGTGACCGGCAATCTTGAATCAGCAAGAATAGCTTATTTAAATGCCTTCAGACTGTGCAGAGGTTCTGCCGTAAGTCAGCAGACCGCCAATCTTCGCACCAATCTCGGACTTGTCGAATTTAAATCAGGCAATCTTGCCAAAGCTGACCGCTTTTTTCAGCAGGCTGCCGAAGATCAGCGGGCAATCGGCAATCTTCAGGGCCAGTGCGTTTCTCTGCTTACCCTTGCGAAAACAAGGCTCGCAACCGGAAAAATTTCTGCGGCGAGAAATCTTCTGACCAGGGTCGAAAAAATGTCACGCGACTTTCAGGCAGCCGATCTTGAATGCAGGGCCATAATGGCTCTCTGCAACGATCTTCTCGGGCGGCCGGAAAATTATAATCCGGGCCATGACAAAGATTTTTCGGAAACAGGCAATCTGAGCGCCGCTTCCGTTTATCTTATACGTTATTTCAATGCTATCAGACTTCTGTTCAGATGCAGATTTGTCGATGCAGCACAGGAACTCGAGCTTCTCGAAGAATTTGGCAGGCAGCACCAGATGCCGGCCGACGAAATCGCTTTTGTAATTTTTTATCGCGCCCTGGCGCTTTATATGCAGAATTCAAATGCTGCATGTCAGACTTTAAAAAAATCTCTGCAGGCGCTCGAGCAAAAACCGGAGCACCCGTTCAACCTTCTGTGCATGATCTTTGCGGCTGGCGCTTTTCCGGTGCAGTTCAGGGGCATCGATGTTGAGACAGGCTGTAAAAAAATCGTTCAGACCGGGTATTTCGAGCCATTATGGCCGCTCATGGCTGCTGCCATAAAAAATCTTCCGGGCAGCCAGCCACAGCATTTGCTTGAAGAACTTTCAGCAAAGAGCCCGCCGGCGCTTCTGAAGAATTTTATATCTCTGGTTCCGGCTTTCAGGAAGCTGTCGGGAAAACCGGCTGCAAAAACAGCAGAGCAAAGGTTTCTGCTGCTGTCAAATCTTGGTGAAGAGACAATTTCTTATGAAATGTATCAAAACTGGCTGAATGAAAAGCATTCACCGGTTCTGCGCTTTGACAGATGCACCGGGCGCCTCAGTCACGGCCGGAATTCTACAGTTCTGAAACCCGCCAATGCGGGTTTTCGCATTTTAAGTCAGCTGCTGAGCTGTTATCCCGGAAAAGTTTCTGTTGCCGGCCTGTTCGAGCAGGTCTGGGGCGGGCGCTTCGACAATGAAACTGACCGGCCGGCCGTAAAAACTT
>JAKQKW010000402.1 GCA_029560455.1 Candidatus Rifleibacteriota bacterium | reverse complement strand
AAAGTGGTGCGCAGGCGCTGATGCAGTTTCTTGATTTCGGCGCGCATCTGCACGCGCAGCTTTGCATCGAGGTTCGAGAGCGGTTCGTCCATCAGAAAGACCTTTGGTTCACGCACAATAGCGCGGCCGAGGGCGACGCGCTGGCGCTGACCGCCGGAAAGCTGTTTTGGCAGACGATCGAGATAATCAGTCAGTCCGAGAATGTTGGCTGCTTCCTGGACACGGTGATTGATTTCGTTTTCAGGGATTTTGCGCAGCTTGAGACCGAAAGAAAGATTTTCTCTGACGTTCATGTGCGGATAAAGAGCATAGTTCTGAAAAACCATGGCGATATCGCGGTCTTTTGGCGGCAGGTTATTGACGACGACATCGCCAATTCTGATTTCGCCGGAAGTGATGTCTTCAAGGCCGGCTACCATGCGAAGGCTGGTGCTTTTACCGCAGCCCGAAGGCCCGACCAGCACGACAAATTCGCGGTCTTCGATGTGCAGGTCAATACCTTTAACGGTAGATTCCTTGGCACCTTCATAAGTTTTCACTACTTTTGAGAAATTGATTGAAGCCATATTCTGCCCTCGCTTTACAAGATGTCACCCAATGGCATAGGTTCATTCTGTGGTGTAGGTTGGAAAACCGGGTTGACTCCAGATTTTAGAATCAACTCGAAATACTTACGGTCGTTGGCGTCGACGTGCAGGGCCTCGAAGATTTCCTGTTTGTCGTCGCGCGAATGCATACCGCCGACGTTGAAGCGTCTCGGCACGATACCTTTCTGCAGGCATTCCCAGGCGTCACGCGGTGAGGCCACGAGAATGAAAGATTTTTCGGAAACGGCGTCAGCGGTGATATCGGCAGTCGCATAGAACTGCAGATCGACTTCGGGCGGCACGCTCAGCGCCATCAGTTCCTGGCGCATGAAGTCTTCGCTGATTTTGTCGTTGACGACCAACAGTTTGTCAGGTCTGACTTCGGGCAGCCAGCCCACAATCACCTGACCATGAATCAGGCGGTCATCGATTCTTAAAAATGCGGTAGCGGTTGTCATGCTTTCTTTGCTGCTCTTTTTTCAAAAAACTCTTTAAGATTGATTATGCTCTTGACGCCGCTGGCCTGAACGCGGGAAGCGATCGCCTTGAGATCGGCGCCGTCGCGGTAGCTGATCGCTTCGAGAAGCATCGGCAGGTTGGCGCCGGTCAGAACTTCGACTTTTTCATTTTTCATAAGTTCAACACAGACATTGGTGGCGCTGCCACCCATAATATCGGTCAATATCAGACAGCCGTCAGTCTTGAAAGGTTCAATGGCGGCATTTGCCTTCTGTCTGAGGTTGTCGAGCGACTCTCTGGCAGTGAATGAAACAGCGCAAACATCTTTCTGCTCGCCCATAATCAGGGCCGCAGTTGCAAGAAGCTGTTCAGAAAGTGTTCCGTGGGTGATAACTACAACTCCGATCATCTGTCAGTCCTCCAGGCAATGGTAGAGAATGCGGCTGGCCGAAATTTCGTGGTCGACATCGAGACCGGGCAGCCCGATACTGCCGAAGATGCCAATCGCAATATCGCTCTGGCGGACTGCCAGACCGATTTTCAGGCCGCCACCGGCGATACTCATCATCGGGCCATCGATCGACCTGAGCACTTCGTCGACCAGCTGCGAAACCACATGGCGGTTTTTCATGTTCACCGCGATCAGCCCACTGTTTTCAGCAGCCCCGAAAGTGTTGCGCAAAATCTTGCTCTTGAGGTTGTCGCCGCTGCCGCCGGCCCTGGTAATAACCGCGCTTATGCCGTGTTTACCGAGGTAATCGATAAGATCATCGTCAAGATCGTTATCGATCATGCTGCAAAGTACCGCTGCTTTCGACAGCGAAACCGCTCCATTCTGCAGCAGAACGTTCTCAAATGCGAGTTGCGTCATGTACACCGGGTCTTTCTTTATTTCGGTTAATCAGCGTTCATTATAGGTATGCCCCCAGTCAAAGTCAAGAAAAGTGTCGCTTATGCAAACGTCCGAACTGCCAATCAGTTTTTACAATGTTGAAAATTCATCACAGCAGCCTCTCCAGAGAAGTTTGTGAAATTTATCGCAAAATTTAAAGAAAAATTTTGTGAGTAATGAAAAATTCGTTTAAAAAAGCTTTATCACTGTCGATAGTGGCAGCATGAAAAGTCGCAAAAAATTTATTTCAACTGCCACGGCCATTCTGCTATCTGTTGCCAGCAGCGGCTTTGCCCTTGACCTCAAGCAGTTTCAGGGGTTTCTTTCAGGCGATCGAAGAAAGGCTCCCGCACCAGCTCAGACTTTTACCGAGATGCTTCCCGCCGATCCATCTCAGAATTATCGCAGCCTGAATGCCGATGCTTACTATGTTCAAAGCAACCAGGGTCAGATGGTCACTCTCGGGAACAATGCCCAGAAAGACGGTGAGCGCTATCTGCTGCCTGCCGACACGAGAATTCCGGGCGAACTGCGCCCGCTTCTCACCGAACGCCTGACGCCAAGGCAGGGTCTGTCACTGAATGGCGGCACCGGCGCCACACTGGTTCCGTCACCCGGCGTGCTCGAACCGGGCAAAGCGGCGGTCGGTGTACACATTCAGACCTTCGACCTGCTCAACATTCAGGATGTCAAACACGACGATCAGGATTTTTTCGATTCGACCGTCAGCGCCGCCTGGGGTGTCGAGAACGGTCTCGAAGTCGGGTTTGACAAAACCTTCGCCAATCAGGACCGCTACGATATTGAAGAACCTCTGTTCTTCAACTTCAAGTATCAGGTGCCCGGCAACGTCACCCTCGGTGGCAGTATGAACACCAGTGGCGGTTACCATTCAGCCTGGGTATCGGCCGGTGTACCGGTCGCCTGGGTCGGCGTCGGCGGCAACTTCGGTCAGTCTGAATACAAGTTCCGCTACCACAACGTCAATACCGGCTTCGACAAGTTCAAAAGAGCCCGTTTCGGCGGCTACAGCTACGATTACAGCCGCGCCACCGGCGAAGCCGACCCGTTCTTCTTCATGATCGGCGGCCTTGTACCGGTCAACGATCACCTGCGCTTCGTCTACGACTTCAACGGCGACCGCTTCAGTCTCGGTTTCAGGTTCAACTACCAGAACGCCCTGTATCTGAACGCGTCTTATATCTCTGACGGCGATTACGAAAACCTGCCGGGCGCCATCGCCCACAAACGCAACAACAACTTCGTCTTCGGCGGCACCATCGCCTTCTGACCTCTAAAAAGCTCAATAAAAACGGGGCTGCTTCACACACCAGGTGTAGCAGCCCCGTTTTTCATACCACAAAGTCTGCAATAACCAGCGTCAAGGCAGGCGTCACCTACAAAATCTCAGAATGTGAACCGGTTCTGATGAAAACAATCGTATCACCATCGATCCGATATAACAAAAGCCAGTCCGGGGCCAGATGACATTCCCTGACGCCTTTCCAGTTCCCGGTTAATTCATGATCTTTAAATTTACTTTCGAGTTTTTCCTGCCGCAGCAGTCTGCCCACGACATCCTTGAGAACATCGATGTCACGCCCCTGCTTTCCGGCTTTTTTGTAATCCTTTTTAAACTTGCTGCCAAACTGGCTTTTAAGCATCCAGATCCTCGAACATGTCTTCGGGCCGGCTGTAAACCCTGCTCAGATTCTTTCCCTCGATGGCTTCTTCAATCGCCTTGATGGTTTCAGGGTTAGTAATCTTCACCGGAAAAGGCAGCCCCTGCTCCATGATGATCCGCCTGAAAAAAATCCCGATCGCTTCACTGGTCGTAAGCCCCAGAGTTTTCAAAACTTTTTCCACTTCACTTTTAATGCCGGGCTCAACCCGGGTTTGAATTGTTGCAGTCTTGCCCATATTTTTATTCTCCTGCATTAATTATATTTAACTGTAGTGACATTTGCAATACAATCGCAGACAAATTTACCAGTGTGGCTAAAATAATGTCACGGTCAGCGCAATTTGCGTCGGGGGGGATTGTATGGTATTTTATCGGCACTCATGGCCAGCCGGCAACCCCGGCGCCGCAGAAAGGGCAACTGCATGACCACTTCCCTGAAGTCGCCACAGGCGTTCAAAGAAGCCTGTAAAAAGATAAAAATGCTGCTTTTCGACTGCGACGGCGTTCTTACCGACGGCCGCATCGTGCTTGGCAGCAACGGCTCCGAAATGAAATTCTTCTCAACCGTCGACGGTCTCGGAATCAAGCTCTGGCACGACGCCGGTCTGATGGCTGGCAGCATTACCGGCCGCAGCTCTGAAGCCCTCGAAAAGCGTGCCTCAGAACTTAAATTCGAAGAACTGCATCAGGGCATTGCCCTGAAAGGCAAAGTGCTCGCCGAAATTCTCGAACGCCGCAATCTCAAACCCGAAGAAGTCGCCTATATCGGTGACGACATCAACGACCTGCCGGTCGGCACCCGCGTCGGCCTGTTCTTCGCACCGGCCAACCATCACCCGTCGATCCGACCTTACACCGATTACATTCTCGATGCCGACGGCGGCCACGGGGTCATTCGCGAAGTCGTCGACATCATTCTCGGCCACAAGGGCATGATGGAAGACCTGATCAGAAAATACATCGAATCCTGATGCTGCGCGATCAACTGAAAACTCTGAAGCGCACGGTGCGCTATCACCTGCTGAGCACGCTGGTCAAAATGATGACCCGCCTGCCGGCCACGGCTGTGCCAAAACTGCGGCGCCTGCTGATGAAGGTTTTCCCGCTGGTATTTGCACATCAGCTTCGCCGGGCCGAAGAGCTGCTGCCAACCGAATTTGCCGAATCCAAAGACGAAATTCTGCGCCGTATGATCGAAAACCAGGCCCAGACAATTCTTGAAGTATTCTTTTACGAAAAACTCGTCGCACACAACCCCGGCTTCATCAAAGTCGTCGGGCGCAAACACCTTGAAGAAGCCACCAGAAAAGGCAAAGGCATCATCATTCTCTCAGCCCACTTCGGCAACTGGGAAGTCATGGGCTACGAGCTGCGCAAAATGGGCCTGCCGCTGCATGTGCTCGCAAGGCCGCAGGCGGTCAACCAGATGACCGAATTCATGAACAGCTTCAGAGAGCGGCGCGGCGTCAAGGTAATCATGGAAAAAAGCATCACCGAATCGCTGAAACTGCTGCACCAGGGCAAGACGGTCGGTATGCTCTCTGACCTCAATGCCCGTGAATGGGGCTATCAGGTCGAATTTTTCGGGCGCAATGCCTCTTTCTACAGCTCCCCGGTCATTCTCTCGGTGCGCAGTGGTGCGCCGCTGATTCCGTCGTTCACCGAACGGCAGCGCGACGGCAGCCTGCTGTTGCGTTTCGAAGCCCCGATCACCTGGGAAAAAGGCGAAAGCATGCGACAGCGCGTGCAGAAATACGTCAGGCGCTACGAAGAAGCTTTCAGGCGCCGGCCAGATCACTGGTGCTGGTTTCACGAACGCTACGAACACGCCGCCATCGGAAGGACAGACTGAAGCTTATGGGCAAAAACATACTGATGAGTTTCTGGTTCTGGGGTCTGCTGCTGGCCGGCTTCATTGCCATCATCCTCTGGGACGACAAAATAGAAGAGGGCGTCAAAGCCGCCTATGTCAAGCACCGCATGATGCTTAAAGACGTTAACTTCAGTCAGGTCGAAGGTGGTTTCGAGCATGCCCGCATGTTTGCCGACCTCTGCGAAATGGACGACAACCAGAACAACATGGATGCAACCAATATCCGCACCATTTTCTACAAGCAGAATGTCGCAACCTGGTCTGGCTGGCTGCTGGCCGAAAAAGGTCTGAAAAATCCGTTCGAAGCGAAGTTCTGGGGCGACGTGCGTGCCTGGAACACAGAACGCGAAAGAATCAGAACCGAAGAGATGCGCTATTATCTGAACCGCAAAGAACTGCACAGTCAGAAACCGGTAACCATCTGGAAAGACGACGCAGTTATCACCGGCCTCGGAATGAGTTATAATACCCAGACAAAAGAAGCAACCATCAATCAACAGGTAGTTATCAGAATCTGGAATAAGAACGCGTCACAGACCGCAAACGCCTCGGAGAGCAGTATGGTTAAAGGAATTCCTGCAGCGCCACCAATCGAGAATCTTCTCCTGCCGATTCGCAACCTCAACACTGCATCGGCCGTTTCGGCCGTTTCAGCAGTTTCAGACGCCGCAGACATTGCCACCGCTGCCGCAGCGGCATCAGAGAGCATTTCAACCGAGACAATCACTAATCAAACTGGGAACAAGCAACAATGAATTTCAACCGCTTAAAAAAACTGGCAACCGGTCTGTTTTTCTGCCTTCTGGCAACGACAGTTTCGGCCATAACCACGGTAAAGGCCGGCGACATGGTCATCACCAGCAAGCTGATGACTTTTCACAACAATATCTACGTCGCCCGCGGCGGGCTGAAAGCCGAGCAAAAAGATTCGACCCTGACGGCAGACCGCGGCATCTACGATCGCGACCTCGAAATCGTCAAGGCGATCGACAACGTCAAGGTCGAGCAGCCGGGTTCAGTTCTTTCCTCTGACTATCTTGAAGCTTATGTCAAAGAAGACCGCATTCTTGCCCGCGGCAACCCGAAACTGGTGCGTATCGTCGATCGCGCCAACCAGGACCCGAACAGCGAGCAGAAAACGAAAAAGACGCGGGTAATTCTTACCTGCAACGAAGTTGAAGCTTTTCAGAAAGAAAAACGCTTTATCGCCAAGGGTAATGTGCGGGTTATCGAAGTCGCCTACCGCGAGGGCGAAACCGAAGAAGAGGCCGCCGAAAACGAAAAAGAACCCGTCTCCGATCTCATCTGTGAGACACTTGAACTTTTCTCTGATGAAGACAAGGCAATCGCCCGCAACAACGTCGAAATCGTCACCGAAACCCTGCGCGCCACCGGCGACAAAGCAATTTACCTGAACAAAGAAAATCGCATGATCATCGTCGGGCATGCGCACGCCTTTCAGACTTCGAAGGAAGCCGGCACCAATGCAGAGCAGGTTTCTGAACTCTATGCCAATAAAATCATCTATTACCCGAACGAAGAACGCACCATTGCGGTCGGCAACGTTCACGCAACCGTCTACCCCGGCAGCGGCGGCATGAAGGACAAGGGTAAAGACAAGGAAAAAGACAAAAAGAAGAAAAAGAAAAAGAAGGGCAGAGCTGCCGATGATGACGCCGCAGAAGTCGCTGCCGACAATGAACTGGCCGGAGATCGCAGACTGACTGATTCAGACGATGACTCAGCCGCTGTGCCACCCGGCATGCCGCCAGGAGACTATACAAAACTTGCGGGTGAAGATGGCGTCATTGAAGCCACAGCCGAAGAAGACTAACCATGAATACCCAGGAAACCAGTCAGATTCAACCAGCAGTTATACCGATCAACGCGCCGCTAGATGAGATTATCGTTCATTCGGTCTGTAAAACCTATAAGGGCCGCAAGGTCGTCGACAATGTTTCACTGAACATAAAGAAGGGCGAAATTGTCGGGCTGCTTGGCCCCAACGGTGCCGGTAAAACCACCACCTTCTATATGGTTGTCGGCCTGGTAAAGCCAGACAGCGGCAAAGTCACCTTCAACGACCGCGATATCACGCATAAGGCAATGTATCAGCGGGCCCGCATGGGCATCGGCTATCTGCCCCAGGAAGCCAGCGTCTTTCGCAAACTGACAGTGCGCGAGAATATCTGGCTGATACTCGAAGGTATCAACATCAGTGACAAAGAACGCAAACAACGCCTTGACAAGCTGCTGACAGAGCTAAATATCGGTCGCATTTCAGACAGTCTTGGCTATTCCCTCTCTGGTGGTGAACGCCGCCGTGTCGAGATTGCGAGAGCCCTGGCAGCTGAACCCAGTTTCATTCTGCTCGACGAACCGTTTGCCGGCGTCGACCCTATCGCAGTCCAGGATATTCAAAGCATCGTGCTCGAACTGCAGAAGAAGGGCCTCGGACTGCTGATAACCGACCACAATGTGCGCGAAACCCTCGCAATTGTTGACCGCGCCTACATTCTGAGCCTCGGCAAAATTCTCGTCTCTGGCACCGCTCAGCACGTCGCCCAGGACGAAACAGCCCGCAAATTCTACCTCGGAGACCGTTTCCAGCTCGACCAGATTGAGAAGTTCAGCCAATGACCTACATTTTTGTTCTGGTCGTAATCAGCGGCATCATCGCCTATGTCGGTGACTGGCTCGGAACGCTGGTCGGCAAAAAACGACTGACGATTTTTGGCCTGCGCCCCCGCATCACCGCCCTCGTTGTCGCCATATCAACAGGCATTCTCATTACTCTGCTGACGCTGGGCGTTGCGGCCGCTCTTTCTGAAGATGTGCGCACCGCGCTCTTTTCAATGGACACCATCCGTCAGGAAATCGACAAGCTGCAGGCCGAAACCCGCGGTCTGGTCGAATCACGCAACCGCCTCGAACAGGAAAAGAAAGCCCTGAGCGACGACGTTGCCAGGCTGACCTCGCAGGTGCGTATCAAGGAGACCGAAAGCGTCGTTTTCAGAAAGGACGAACCGCTGGCAGTCTGCGTTATCACTGCCGGCCGCCGGCCAGAAGAGGTGATGAAAGAGCTCACCAACCTGATTATAAGTCTTACCGACAAGGTCCGCCGACGCGGCATCAAGGTGAAAGACGAGATCGAATTCTTCACTGAAAACAAAGAGCAGCTTGGTCAGATGGCGAATCATATTGCGAGTTCGACTCAGGATCTCGTCGTCGGCGCGGTAGCGGCAGAAAACATCAACGCTGGCGAAGAGCTTGGCAACGTCAGGTTTCTGGTGCTGCCAAACAACCTGATTTTCACAAAAAATCAGGAAATTGCCTCGATCGAAATCGATGGCCGGGCCAAACGCGGCGAGATTGCCCTCAACCTGAAAAACTTCATGGATGAAATCAATCAGGAGGTCGTCAATCTCGGCATGATCGCCAACCCTCTAACCGGGCGTTTTGGCGACCTTTCGTCAGAGTCGATGATTTCTTTTTACGACATGGTCAACCGCATCAGCGAATTGAACCGCAAAATTGTTCTCATAGCGGTTGTTCCCGAAGACACATACGCCATCGGGCCTCTCGACGTCTCTTTCAGATTCGAAGAACCAGGCGAAAATGACGATAAACCCGACAACGATCAATAATGGTTGCACCCGAAGCCCGGGCAGATTATTCTTGTCTGTAAACCATCAGGGAGTTTGCATTGAAAACCGGAAGATTTGACGTCGACATTCTCCACGAAGGGCAGATGCTCGTCGATGGCGGCATCGCCTTTTCCGGCATTCCGCGCAGCGAATGGGAAACCTTTGCGCCGCCTGACGAGCGCAACCGGGTGCGCTTCGGCCTGAATCAACTTCTCGTGCGCGGCGAAGGCATCAACCTGCTCATCGATACCGGTATGGGCAACAAAATGCGGCCACGCAAACGTGAAATAATGGGCCTTGGTTCGCCTTCAGCCTTATATGACAATCTGGCCCGTTTCGGCCTCAAGCCCGGCGATATCACACATGTGGTGTTCACGCACCTGCATTACGACCACTGCGGTGGTGCCACTGAAGCTGAAGGTGATGAAATAGTGCCGGCTTTTAAAAATGCCATGTATTTCGTACAAAGGGAAGAATGGGATGCGGCAATAAATCCGAATGAGATTTCGCGCAGCAGCTACTGCATTCACGATTTTCTGCCACTGCAGGAAAGCGGGCGACTGAAGCTTCTCAACGGTGATCTCGAAATTGCCGCAGGAGTTTATCTCGAAGTCAGCAGCGGTCATACAGCCGGTCATCAGATAGTCAGAATCATTGACCGCGAGTTGCGGGTCATTTTTCCCGGCGATATCTGCCCCACCCCGTTTCATCTGCCACCAGACCGCCGCGAGGCTTTCGACCTTTTTCCGGCTGATACCATTGCCGCCCGGAAAATGCTGCTTAAACGCAGCAGTCGCGCCGATACCCGCGTTGTTTTTTCGCATGCGGCCGAGGCCGGATTTTATCGGATAGAGCAGAAACAGAACGGCTTTGAAGCCATGCTGTGTCATGAAAACTGAAAAAATTTTCATTCTCGCCAACGCCGCCTCGCGCACTCTCAACCGCACCGAACTTGCGGCGGCGGCAGATCATATCAACCGCTTTCTACCATGTGAAACAATTTTTACCACCAGTATCGAAAATGCCTGTGAAACCGCCCAGCGACTTTCTGCCGACCCGGCTTGCCTGGTAGCAGCCTGTGGTGGCGATGGTACAATTCATACGGTTATCAACAGCGTCGTGCCAGAAGCGATAACCGGCATAATACCTGCAGGCACTGCCAATGTCATTGCCCGCGAACTCGGGATTCCGGTGCAGATGCGCGAAGCCGGAAAGCTGTTGCTGACCGGTGCGGCGCAAAAATGCGATCTTGGCAGCTGCAACGGCCGAAAATTTATTTTTGTTGCCGGCATCGGTTTTGATGCGGTTGTCGCCGGTGCGGTCTCACCGACTCTTAAAAAGCTGTTCGGCCGTTATGCTTATCATATTGCCGGTTTACAACAGTTCTGCTTTTACCGCCCGCCAATTCTAAAAATCAGGGTAGACGGCGGTTCTGAAGAATTCACCGGGCATTTTGCCATTTTCGCCAACATGCGCCGCTATGGCGGTGACCTTTTTTTCGCGCCAGATGCCCGTTACGACGACGGAATCCTGAATATGGTGCTCGTAGAAGACTTCAGCATGCGCACGATGTTGCAACTGCTGAACTTTGCCCGTCGCAACGGCCAGAAGCCACAGCATGGCGTCAGAACCCTGACCGGGCGCAAATTTCACATAAGAACCTCAGAACCAACACCTTACCAGCTCGACGGCGAGGTTTTCGCCGCCGCCTCTGAATTCACGATCGGCCTGGCAGAACACCAGGCCCGCTTCATTACCAGCTGATGGAATATCTGCCCCTTATCTGGACAATAATTCAGCTGCTGCTGATTTTTGCAGCGGCAGCAGGCGCAATCTGTCTGATCATCGGTCTGTTTCACCCGATCACGGTCAATCTCAAGCTCAGGGCTTCGCAGCTGGGGCAGCGCGGTGAAATCTGGGGCAGCTATCTGTTCGGCCTGGTGAAAATCGGTGTCATCGCCACCCCCCATAATCAGGATGTCGCACTGAAAATTCTCTACTGGCAAAAGTTTCTGCAACGCAACCGGCGACAGAAGCCGACCCGACCGCAGCCGCCACCTGCCGGCCCATGGCAGACCAGCAATGATTCGACACCTGCGGCCGCACAAAAGCCGGTACCGTCAGGTGATGCCGGCGCACAACCCACGACTGAAACTGCGACAGCTTCAGCTGAACCGGTAGAATCATCACCCGCTGCCATCAGCAAAGAAGAAAAGCAGTCAGAAATTGCCAGGGCGGCAAGTGATGTCACAACAACTTCTGACAGCGAACCAGTTCCTCAAAGTGGCATTACAAAAGAGACAACAAAGACACCTTCGTCAGAAGCCGGCATTGAAGCCATAATAAAAACTGAAAGAGTCAAAACAACTGAAGCGGAAGCAGCTGGCAAAACTGATTCTGAAACGGCGTCTGAGTCGCCAGATGGCGCCAGACCAGAGACAGGTGCCGGTAATGAAGCCACTGCTGAACCAGACATCAATACAGATACATGCTCTGAAAAGGGCTCAGCAAGCGAAGCAACGGTGCAGGCAAAGGTGCCGCCATCCGAGCCCACGCCAGTTACTAAACCACAGCCTGTCGATGTCACACCGGTAGACGTTACACCACTGAAACCGGTTGCAGAAGTGGCGCGCGAGCAAAAAACAGCCGAAAAATCAGAAACAACAGCAGGTGTCAGAGGCGATGACCGGACAGGGAAAGCGGCAGCAGCCGGCGACGACTGGCGCGCACGCGCACGCCGTTTCCGCAGAGATCTGAACAACCGTTACCAGCAGCTTAAACGCTATATCAGGCTGTTCATGCGCAAGTGGCAAATTGTCTGGCCGGTTCTGCAGCGTTTCTGGGGCCGCGGCAAAAAGGGCTTCAGTCTCGTCGAGCCGACTCTGAAAGTTCGCTACGCGCTGCACGAGCCATATATTACCGGCATGTTCCACGGCAGTATCTCAATTTTTTCGGGGCTGGCAGCTCAGTTTGGCCTGAACTTCATTCCGGTGCCGATGTTTGGCGAGCCCTGCATCTATGCCCGCGGCCACGTCACAGCAGTTATCAGGCCATGGCGCTTTCTCGCCGCAATGCTGGGGCTGCTGCTCGAGCGCGATCTTTATCGCGAAGCCTGGCAGGCATTCAGGTGGTACCGCACCCGCCGGCAGCAGGCATGAAAAAAAAGTTTTTTTCGCTGATGGTTTCTGGTAAGATATTCACGAAACTCAGGAGGTTCTAACACCAATGGCTATTGATGCATTGATCAAGACTGTTCTTTCCGAACTGAAAGTTGCAATTAACTCCAAAACGGTTATTGGTGAACCTACCACCTTCAAAAACTGGACGGTGATCCCAGTTACGCGTGTTTCGTTCGGCTTTGGCGTCGGCGGCGGCAACGGGAAAAATGACAGCGCGGCCTTTGGCGGCGGGTCTGGCGGTGGTGCCACCATCGAGCCGGTTGCCTTTATCGCCATCAACGAAAAAGAAGTCAAACTGATTTCGCTTAAAGAGAAAGAGACGATCTGGGAAAAGATTCTCAAACCAGAAGTCGGCGAAAAGATATACAACAAATTGATGGGAATCGCTGACGCCCAGGATGCGGCGCCGGTTTCGACCACCGAGGGCGAGAAGCCCTGATCGCTTCGAAATTGTCTGAATTCTCTCAGAGAGGGAGTGGTTACTATTATCGACATTCTTAAACAGATTCCGTTGTTTCAGGGTCTTGAAGAAATTGACCTGAAGAAGATTTCTGAGGTTGTCAAAGAACGCACATTGCCTGCCGGCACTTGCCTGTTCAAGGAAGGCGACCACGGAGACGCTTTTTACCTGCTCAAAGAAGGCACTGTTGAAGTCTACAAAAACGACAACGGCGCTGAAAAGCTGGTTACAAAGATTTCTCACACTGACGAAAGTAATTTCTTCGGTGAGATGGCCCTGATTGAAGGGGTAGCCCGTAACGCCACGATCAAAACCGCTGCTGAATGCAAGGTTCTCGAAATCGACAAGGTCAATTTCGACATGCTGCTGCGGCTCAACTCTTTTATTGCTCTGCGCATCATGACGGCTCTCAGCCGACGCCTGCGCAAAGAAACTGCCCCGCCGAAGGCCGAAGAAAAATGCGGCAAAATTATCACCTTCTTTGCCCCTAAAGGTGGAGCTGGTAAAAGCGTCATTGCCGCCAACATCGTTGCCGGCATCGCCAAACTGACCAAAAAATCAGTTCTGCTGCTCGATCTCGACCTGCAGTTCGGCGATCTGGCTTTTATGCTGGGTCTCAAGGGCAAAAAGACCATCGCCGATGTTGTTGAAGCCGACCCGTCGAACCCCGAAGATCTTAAAAAGTTTCTCACAGATCATCCGCTGGGCTTCAGTGTTCTGCCATCGCCGATCAAGCCTGAGCAGTCTGAAATGGTTAACTCGAACCATCTGCGCAAGATTGTTAAAATTGCTCAGAAAGCCTTTGATTACATCGTTATCGATACGCACTCGCTTTTCCAGGATCTGACGATCAATGCTCTCGATGTTTCAGACCTGATCTGCCTGGTCATGGCCCCTGAAATGAACCATATCAAGAGTATGCATGTCTGCATCAAGGTCATGGAAACTCTCAAATACCCGCCCGAAAAGATTCGCCTGATTCTCAGCCGTGAAGACTGTGTCTATGCAAAACCCCGCACCGACATCGAAACGGCTCTGAAGCGCAAATTCGACTTTACCCTGCACGACGACTGGAAGAGCGCTTCTGAAATGATTAACGATCAGAAAACCATTTTCGACGGCGACACCCAGTCGACATACAGATCAGATCTCGTAACTCTCATCTCCGGTCTCACCGGTGAAAAACTCGAAGACGCCGCCAAAGTCGGTCTGCTCGGGTCTATCAAAAAACTGTTCGGCTGATCTTCCCTTTAACTTATAAGAAACGCGCCCCGCTCAGCGGGGCGCGTTTCTTATGTGTTCTGGCGTCTGATTTCCCAGAGCATGTGTGGCAGTTGTGGCAATATAAGCCGGGTGGCGGCAAGCCTGACCGCTTTACTGCTGCCAGGCAGGCAGATAAGCATTTTGCCTGAAGCCAAGCCGGCGGTGGCACGGCTCAACATCGCGGCCGTGCCGATCTGCTGATAAGAAATCATTCTGAACAGCTCGCCGAAACCGTCGAGTTCTTTGCTGAAAAGGCGGCGGGCGACTTCGACCGTGCCATCACGGGCTGTAAGGCCGGTACCACCTGTGGTTACAATCGCATCGAGATCAGACCGGTTCAACCACGCCTGCAGTGCGGTCAGCATCAGCCCAGGGTCTTCTTTAACAACCTCGTAAGCGACTATCGCGTGGCCACCCGCTTTGAAAACTTCCTGCAGAATCATACCCGACTTGTCGTCGGCCGCCGAACGGGTGTCAGAAAAGGTCATCACCCCGATTTTGAGGCTGGCGGCAGCCATTTTTTCGTGTTCACGGTGTCCCATGCTTCACCTCAGTGCCGGTTTCCGGCCGGGCGCTGCAGACGCACCGGAGGGCTGACTGAACGGGCGATTTGAACCAGTTCAGGGTCGTCGAGAAGAATAAAATCGAGCTGCTCGTGTTCTTCAAGAAAGCGTTCTACCCCTTCTATAATCTGCAGTGAAAGCAGATCGGCTTCTTTCGGACTGATTATTCCGGCAGGTTCTATGCCGATAGTGAGGGTTCCGCTGTTGTCTGAAGCGGTGGCAGCAGCCATAAAGACATAAACAGCCGCAACTTCGGCCAGAGGCGAAAAAACCGTTTCGAGATACTCGATAAAAGCTGCCGGAAGCTCGGGGTCGGGCGTCGAAAAAATCATCTGTTCGCCGGCGGCAATCTCAATTTCTTCACTGTGGCAGAAAGAATTTTCGGCAAGAAAATTACGCGCCTGAATCAGCATCTTAGCCGCCTCCGGTGCAGAAAGCACGACCGAAATACCGCCTTCGGCATTGAATCTGACCGCATTATCTTTTATGAACATCTCTGCCAGCCAGGCAAGCTTGCCGTGGCAGTGCCCGACGGCTTCGGGATTCGCCGCATGAAAAGCGGTCATGGTGGCAAAAAAGTTGATTACCCCATCATCATCCGGCAGCATGGGGGCAATGACAAACTCTTCAAGCAGCTCAGCAAAACAGCAATGTGGAATCGCGCCCAACCGGGCATATTCACAGATTTTCCGGTCGAGACTGCGATTTTCGCCACGGCAGTCTGCCTGACCGGAACATTGTGCGATGCCTGACATTTCGCCTTTGTTCTTCGTTTTCATGCGGCAATCTCCTCGCGCAGTTCTGTGGTAACCCGATCAGCAAGAGCAGCCAGTTCTGATTCGTCGCCATCATTGTTGACAAGAATAACTTTGCGGCCTTCCGGCAGTTTATCCTGAGCGAACAGACGTTCGCGCGCACTTTCTTCAGTCCAGTTTCGGTAATTTACAAGGCGTTTAAGCCTTACCTCTGGGTCAGCCTGCACATAAATCAGTCTGTTGCACAGGGTGTCTAGACCCATCGAAAAAAGCAGGGCAGCGTTGACAATAATTGCCTGAAGGCCGCTTTTTCGGGCAGTATCGATGCGGGCGGCCACCATTTTTTTCATCGCCGGGTGCATGATGCCATTGAGAGTATTGATCGTGTCACTGCTGACAAAAGCGCGGCGGCCAAGTGAGCGGCGACAGACGTTACCTTCAGCATCGAGAATGTCTTCGCCAAAAGCCGTTACCAGAGACTGCCTCACCTGAGGTACAGTCAGCAGTTCATGTCCGACCGCATCGACTTCGAGGTTTTCGCCAAGGCCACGCTGTGAAAGCATATTGGCAAAGGTAGACTTGCCGGCTCCGGTCTGGCCAGAAATTCCAATTATCAGCATTTTATGCGCTCTTTCTCGGCAGAAAAACCGTAAAGGTCGAGCCTTCGCCAGAAACGCTCTGCACCTCGATACGGCCGCCATGTTCTTCGACAATTCTTTGAGCCATCGACAACCCCAGACCGGTACCGTCTTCTTTGGTGGTCATGAACGGGTTAAAAATATCGGGCAGCCTTTCGGCCGGAATCCCGATGCCGGTATCTTCGAACGCGACCACAACGTGGTCGTCGCGGTTATCGATATTAACCGTAAGCCTGCCATTGCGACCGATTGCATGAATAGCATTCGTCAGAATATTGATAAAAACCTGTTTAAGCTGATCAGGGTCACCGACAATTACCGGGCAATCACCATTAATATGGGTTTCGAATTGAATGCTCTGTTTGCCAAGCTGGTTCTTGATCAGCTGATAGCAGTCTTCGACTACTTTGGCCGGAATCACATCGATCGCTTTCGGCTTGCTGGGCTTGGCAAAGTCGAGAAGGTTGCCAACGATGCTTTCGAGACGGTCAATCTCGCGCTGAATTATACCGAGAGGTTCGCGGCGGTTATCGTCAGCGGCGAATTCAGCCTCGAGCAGCTGCACGATCATTTTCATGCCGGTGAGCGGATTGCGTATTTCGTGGGCAACCCCGGCCGCGAGCACACCGATGGCCGAAAGCTTGTCGGCACGTTTCAACTGCTCTTCAAGAGCACTTATCTGGGTGACATCCTTGATGAAGAATGCCGTGCCGAGCATGCTGCCACCCTCATTTCTGAACGGAAAGGCGTTAACTTCGACGATACGAGTCGTTCCGGCCGTTCTCAGCCTCACTTTTTCATTTTCGAGAGTGATATTGGTTTCGAGGACATCTATCATCAGCTCGTTAAGGCGACCAGGCAGTTTTTCTGTCGCGTTGAACGGGCTCCAGCCCTCAGAAAACTGCCGCCCCATGATCAGCCTGATTTCGGGATTGGCATAAGTTACCCGCCCGGCCGGGTCAAAGATGAGAACCCCAGAGGTCATACTTTCAAGAATGCGCTCAGTAAAGCCCTTGAGGTTGATCAGATCTTTGAACATGTGGTCGATAGAAGCGATCTGCGTAGCGATAATCTGCAGACCGATAATGTCTTCATCGCGATAGGCATACGGCTTGCGGCTGCCGATCGCGAGAACTCCGATCAGACGGCCGGAAACTTCGATCGGCAGAATCAGCACCGAGTTGTATTCCTGCGAGTAGGTCAAATACGGCTTCATTTCTTTTGCAGCCAGACCAACCGGCCCCTCGCCAATTTTGATAACTCTGGGGAAAGGCCCCTTAACTGTATCGTCAGCCTTTACCTCAAGGGTTTTTCCGTCTGGCGACAGGAAATAAAGCAGGTAAGAATCGAAGTTGATGAAACTGCGCGCGACTTTGCCAAGCGCATCGTAGATATTACGAAAGTCGATCAGCGATTCGGCCTGTTGCGAAATCTCATACAGAGCAGACAGGCGCGAATTCTTGTGAATCATCTCGTTGTTTAGCCTGAAGTTTTCGAACAATGAACCCATGAACGGCGTAAGAATTTCGAGAAAGCTGCGCTGTTCCTGTGAAAAATCAGGGCGGTCTTCGGGCTTAAAGATTATAAGCAGGGCAACCGGCTTGCCGGCAAGCATCACCGGCCAGGCAGACATTTTCCTTACGGGGTGACGCGGCGAAATTTCATACTCAGTAGTACCGGGAACCTGCAGCGAATCGCGCACCCTGATAAATGTTCTGAAGCATTCCTTGAGAAAATCATCGTTGATCTGCGGCTCAGGCAGGCTTTCAAGAAAGCTTTTGACGAACGGCACCATGATATTGATTTTTTCGTGCGGCGTGAGCAGCAGAGCCCCGGCAGACTCAGTGACCGAAACGGCGCTTTCGGTCAGAAACAGCAGGGCGCGGTCAGGGTTAAGGTGCGAAATTGCCTGAGCAATCTCGCTCAGCAGTGAAATTGCAATAACCGGTTTCTGTTCTATGGGCATCGATAACTCCGATATGTCAGCAAAATACCACGAATGGCAAACCGGCGCACGAAATTTCCCTGATTCTTGAAAAGTTACCGGTTGTGGAGTATTTTTAACAGAATCAGAAATAAAGGAGAACCATCATGGGAAAGGATTCTACAACCTCAAAGAAAAAGGCCGACACAGGCGCAAAAGCCTTCAAGGCTGACGCCATTACCCAGGCCGTCCTCGATCATTTTGCCGAGATCAGCGCTATTCCGCGCAAATCAGGCAATGAAGCGCAGATTCGTGATTTTCTTGTAAAATGGGCGGAAAAGCATAAATTTGCCGCCGAGGTCGACCAGGTCGGCAATCTGATCGTCAGGATTCCCGCCAGCAAAGGCATGGAAAAGCGCAAGGGTATCGTGCTGCAGGGTCATCTTGACATGGTTTGCGAAAAGACCCCCGATTCCAACCATGATTTTTTCCATGATCCGATCAGACTGGTCTATGATGGCGAATGGCTCAAAGCAGACCACACCACACTTGGCGCCGATAACGGCATTGCCATTGCCATCGCTCAGTGCCTGATGACCGACAGCAGCATTAAACACCCGGCTGTAGAACTGCTCTTCACCGTCGAGGAAGAAACAGGCCTGACCGGTGCCAACGGCCTTAAACCAGGCACTCTCAACGGAAAATATCTGATAAACATCGATTCAGAAAATGACAACGTGTTTACCGTCGGCTGTGCTGGCGGCAAAGACACACATATTGAGCTCGACCTCGACTACGAAGAAGTTCCGAATGATTATGTCGCCATGCAGCTGATGGTTGGTGGCTGTACCGGTGGCCATTCAGGCGAAAACATCGTCAACGAAAGAGCTAATGCCATCAGAGTTCTGGCCCGGGTTCTACATCGCATTCGCGAACATACCGACGTGCGTCTGATCGGTGTTCTCGGAGGCACAGCCCACAACGCCATTCCGCGTGATGCTGAAGCCACCTTTTACGTTCCGGTAAGCGAATCAGACAAAGTCGCCGAAATCGTCGCCGGCAACCATGAAACTATCAGATCCGAATTTACGGTTACCGACCCGGGTCTGCGCATCAGTCTGAAAACCCTGCATCAGACGCCTGACCGTCGCGCCATGCTCAGTTATATCAGCCTGAGAGTTCTCGATCTGATAATCGCCATTCCGCATGGCGTCGCCGCAAGGTCTACTGAAATGCCGCACCTTGTCGAAACTTCGTCAAATCTTGCCAAAGTCTGGGTCAACGAAGGACGTCTGTTTGTTCTCACAAGCCAGCGCAGTTCGGTAATGAGTCGGCGCGATGCTATCACCGCCCGCATTGAAGCGGTTGCCCGCCTTGGTGGCGCCCGCTATCACAGCGGCAACGGTTACCCGTCATGGCGCCCCGATTTCAATTCAGCACTGCTGAAGAAATGCTGCGAAATCTATGAATCGCTGTTCAAGGAAAAACCGCGGGTCGAAGCTATTCACGCCGGTCTTGAATGTGGTCTGATCGGCAACCTGCACCCCGGTATGCAGATGATATCGCTTGGCCCGACTATCAGAAACCCGCATTCTCCTGAAGAAAAGATGTTTCTGCCATCTTTACCGAAGGTTTATTCGCTGCTGAAAAACATTCTCGCAGAACTCTGAGGCAGCCATGAAAAACAATTTTAAAGCAGCAGCCATGCTGCTGGCCTTTGTCACCCTGTTTTTCTTACCGGTCGATGCAGCCACGCGCCTGACCATTCTGCACACCAACGATACGCATTCGCGTATGCTGCCATTTGACAGCAAGCAACACGGCCCGGATTGCGGCGGGATAGTGCGCCGTTCAGGCCTGATCGAGCATATCCGCAGCCAGGAAGGTGAAATCCTGTTGCTCGATGCCGGCGACATTCTTCAGGGAACGCCTTTTTACAGTACCTTCAAAGGCGAAGCCTGCTACCGGACGGCGAAAGCCTGTGGTTATGACGCAACCACGCTCGGCAATCACGAACTTGACAACGATCTTGGCAATCTGCAGGCCCGACTGGCCGAAACCGGTATGCGCCTGCTCTGCTGCAACGTCTTTTTTGCCGGCACCAGACGACCGGTTTTTGCCCCGTATCATGTTTTCGTCAGAAATGGTCTGAAGATTGGCGTAATCGGCAGCATCGGCAATGAAGCCTGGGAAGACATCGACCGCAAAATCAGGGCACCGATGGCCCTTCAGGATCAAACCGAAGCTGTCAGAATCACTGCCAGACGCATAAGACCCTATGTCGACCTGGTAATTCTCCTTTCACATGCCGGCATCGAATTCGACGAGCAGATTGCTGCCGCTGTGGCCGAAATCGACCTGCTGATCGGCGGGCACACGCATGTTGAACTGAATCAGCCAAAACTGGTGGCCAACAAAGCTGAAGCCGGAACCTGCAATAATGGCCTGAACGGCACTCTGGTCGCTCAGGCCGGAGAATGGGGCCACTTTGTCGGTCGTATCGACCTGCTGATTGAAGATGACCGCCGTATCGCCAGCTGGTCTGGCAGTCTGATCAAAGTCAGCCCGCAATTTGAGCATCTGGCGCCGGCCGGGCTCGTAAAGATGGTTTCTGACTATGACCAGACACTGCAGAAAATCATGAACGAGGTGCTCGGTCAGGCACCGGCCGATCTGAATTTTCCGAAAGATGAACGCAAAAAGGCACTGTTGCCGATGGGCTCGTTTATTGCCGCAGGTATGCGCGATGCTGCCGGTTCAGACATCTGTATTGTCAATTCCGGGGCCATACGCACCGATTTGAAGGCCGGCGAGCTTACCCGGGGCGAGATCTATGAAGCCGTACCCTATGACAATACCGTCGTTACTTTCGCCATGAGCGGTGCTGCCGTTCAGAAGATGCTCGACTTCGTCGCTGCCAACTTTGGCGATCCTGATGGTTATCAGTTTGCCGGTGTTACCGGTGTTCTCGACCGCAAAAATGGCCGGGCAGAAAACATCATGATTGGCGGCGAACCACTTTCGCCGGCCAGAACCTACCGGGTTTCGACCTCATCATTCATGGCAAACGGAAACATTGCCGGCGACAAACTGTTCGCTGATCCACAGAAAATAGAAGATTCTGGTGTTTTCATGCGTGACGCTGTCGAAGGGCTGCTGAAGAAGCTTGGCACCCTGCCCGACTATCGCGAACTGCCCTTCAAACTTCAGGGCTGACGGGTCAGCGGTAAAACCACAGGTTGGCCGCAAAAACCAGACTCGACGACAGAAAAACCGCAACCATACCAAGTCGCAGAAACGCTATCCGGCTCCACTGGCCGTGATAGCGTTTTCCTATACCCCAGTAAATGGCGTCTGAAACAATAATACCGACCAGGCAGGTTGCTGCTGAAAAAGCCGGGTTGAGCAATTCAAGCCCGAGAAAATGATTTATCGGCAGAAAAGCCAGCGACAGAAAAACTGAGCGCACAAGAAAGTTGCCCTCGGCAATAGAGCGCGGAATTACGCGCCGGCGACTGGCAGAGGCGAGATTGCCCGCTCGCTGTGACCATTTCCAGCGAATGCTCAAAATTGCGGCAAAACTGACAACATACGGAACAAAAAACATTGAAGTGTCAATGAGGCGGTTGATCAGACTCAGGTTGGCACCGATGATCCAGCAGGCCGAAACGGCAAACATGTAAAAAATCGGTCTGACGCGCAGCAATTCATCCTGGTTGCCTGGCATTTCGAGAAAAAGGTCGACAAGCGAAATCAGAATCGTGCAGACAAAAACCGGAATGTACCATTCGGCTCCGATCAGGCTCCAGGCAGCATAGCCCATCAGACCGACGCCGATTATTCCGGAGGTGCCAAGTCGCCCTGACAGATTACCGAACAGGTAGGTTGTCAAAAAGATAATGCCGACCGAGCAGAGCTGGCCAATAATTTCGGGTATCGGCTTCGTGGTGATCTTCATAATAATGAACAGCGTACCAAACGGAATAATTATATTGTCGGCGCCCCCCAGCGAAATCGCCTCGAAACAGGTCACCAGAACTGCGATAAGCAGAGCTGACAAAACACATTCCATGCGCCCGACCGAGGTCAGCAGCAGCAAGCCAAGGTGAACGATCAGAAAAGTCGACAACAGAAAAATCACCGAGCCTTCGAGGCTTTTGCGCTCTTCTTCGACGCTGTAGACCTTAAAACCGTATGAAACACCGATTATCGCTGCCAGAGCATCTGAAACCGAAAGCACCATAACCGATATCAGGTAAAAATCGGGCTTTTCGAAATAGCTGGTGGCGGCAAAAGTGAGATAAATGGCAACCGGGTGTAGAATATCGCCACTCGACTTGCGCTTAATCCCGTGAACCGACTTCAGCAACCCCATTTTTCGTGTGGTGGCCATCAGTGTGACAAAGGCTACGCAGAGAGCCAGGATTGTCCAGTGTGATTTGAAAACGTAGGCAAAACACAGCGATACGATACCGCCGGTCAGATGCACAAATTTTCGGGTAGCTTCCTGAGAACAGGCGTTCAGACCGCGAAGAATTTCACCACAGCCGACAAGAACCAGAAACAGAGCCGCTACAATCAATGCCGAGCCGACTTCTGCATCCCAGGAAACCATCTGTTACCGCCTTCAAAAGATATGCTATGCCCATGATTTTAATTTCCGACCGCCATAAAAGCAAGCATTAGCTTTTATTTCATCATCGCCGCCCGGCTCATATTGGCTCACAGAGAACTTAATGTAACTTTTTAGCTGCAGACAGGTCAATGTGCTATAATGCAGCCATGAGATTTTTTGCGTACATTTTCAATCTGTTGCTTTTTCTGGCGTTGCTGCCCGTTTCAGCTGGTGCCCAGACTGTCCCCGGCGCCGGGCAGATGAACGTTATCGTCATCACTTTTTCGCCGCCGTTTTCTGGCCAGTTGAACCGTTCTGAAAGCCTGTTTCAGGCTCTGCTGCAGACAATGCAGGACAAGCCGGCAAACCTGGCCGACCGCATAAATTCTGTCGGCGCCATCTGGTCCGCCAGCTACAATCTCAATGGAGTGCAATTTTCACTGCTGTATCCGGGTGGTGACGACTCAGCAGCGAGCATCTGCCGCACCATGCTGACAGGTCTTGCCGGCAAAATTCCAGGGGTTCAGAGCGACAACAGCAGGCAGTCTCTTGCAAACTACCTGCACAGCATTCTCTGGCGGCATCGGGCCAGCAGTTATAACCAGGCTTCAGCAACTGTTCCCGTCTCTCTCTTCACTTCAAACGACAGTACCCGGGTTAAAGAGATGCTTGGCCCCGACACTGAGCTTTTTGCATCGCTTTACGACAGCTCATTTCCGAGACCCGATAACGGCCCTCTGGTTATTCCGGCTGTTCCGGTTACGCTCTATGCAGTTCTAACCTGGAACGAATTTTCCACCGCCCCATTCATTTCTGCAAAATTTATCGGCGAAAAATTTATCAGTGAAACCAGTGTCGGTTCTGCCAGCTATGAGATTCTCAACTGCGGCAACTCCCTTTGCCTGACTCTGACAATAAGTGGCGACGAAGAAACACTTGCTGGCAGCCAGGAAAAACTGCGACAATTTGCACGCCAGAATTATGATGGCGAGAGCTCGCCTCTCTGGAAAAGCTTTGCCGCAAGAATTGTCCGCATTTTTTCCGATGACCGGCGCGATCTGACCAAACGCAGCCTATTTCATGCCTGGGTTCAGCACTGGGGTGGCAATTTTTCAGATTTTGAACAGTCGGACATCGCGTTCGTCAAACCTGACAAAATTTTTGACGGAGTGTCAGTCCCCGAGAGTCGGCAACACGAACTGAGCTATTCCGGCAACACTTTTCCGAGATTTGCGGCATGCAGTCTTAGTTCTGGCAGCGATACGGCTGACGTATCACTCACATTTATCGGCAGCAGAGGCACTCTGAATATTATCAAAGAGGGCATCGGCACTGAGTCGGCAACGTCATTTCCTATCAGCATCGACGATTCAGAGCTCGACAGGTTGACAATTAGCTTCCACAGCCACGTCAGCCAGGTCAGCGGCTGCGTCGCACGTCTGCGTTCACGCATTACCGGCATTCTCTTTGAAAGAGGTCTGAGAAGCGACATCTCCAGCAGCATGCGCATCGGAATCGCTGCCAGCTGCAATATCACCCCATTTGAGTTGCGCGGTCTTCTGCAGCAGGGCTGGCCACCGAATACCCAGACCCATGAATGGCATACGGGCAATGACAGCAGTATTGCCAGTGCCATTCGTTTCCCGGCGGGCAATTCACAGGCTTTTAGCAGACGCTGGGCAATTGCCACTGCCACCGGCAGGGGCTGCGCTGAAATACTTTCTCTTCTGGCAGCGCGCGACATCGCACTTAAAACCCTGAGAAGATAGCTGGCAGGGTCGCCGTTTCAACTTTTCATTAAATAATTCTCCGATACTGCCGATATCTGGCCTGAACTATGTTTATCCGTCGTTAGTTCAGGAGATATTATGACTGCCAACCGCTCCGGTATAAGAGAATTACAGATTGCCCGCGGCCTGATCACTTTGCGCTGGGCAAGCATTCCGTTAATCTTCGGTTTCAGCCTTTTGAGCCTGCATGGGCTCGGAATGAGCTTCAAAATCGAGCCAATCTACATTCTCTGCTGCATTCTTGCGGTATTGAACGTCTACTTCACCCTGCATTTTTCACTGCTTTCGAGGCAGATGACGGTAACTCACGGCATCGGCACTCTCAAAAGGCTTTTGCTGCGAGTCGTTTCACAGCTGTTTTCCGGAATCAGAACACGTGGCCTGAGTGGTATTACCAGTCTGCCACTGGCGATCTCGAAGGTTGCAGCCATAATCTATCTGATGCTGCTCGAAACCCTCAAAGACCTTTTGTTCAACCCGTTTTCATTGAGCAATGTCATGCATACTCAGGTGATCAGCGATCTTACAGTAATCATGCTGTTGACAAGATACACCGGTTCGATCGAAAGTCCGGTGTTTCTGCTCAATGTCATTCCGATCACTGTGGCCGGCGCCGTCATGGGTCTTGGCTCAGGCGCAATGTATTCTGTGGTTGCCGCTTCAGCCTGGTTCATTACCGGCATGCTGGTCAAGTTTCAGTTTCTGCCGCACATCAAGTTTTATCCCCCGGTCTATGGCGATCTGAGCCAGTGCAGCGGATGGCTGTATTCTAACTCGACAGTTATGGCAACCGGTCTTTTTGCAACCGCTTTTCTCGCCCACAAGCTTACTACCGTATTTAAAGAACGGATTTTCTTTCTCAACGACCTGCTTTATAAAAGCAATTCTCGCGCCATTGCCTCGACCTTCGCCGCTGAGCAGGGCGCACATGCCTGGCTGATTGCCGATGCGGCCGGAAATGTCGAAAAAATCAAGGTAGACCGCAACGGCTTTTTCCCTTCCGATCTGGGTGGCAAAAATCTATTCGCCGCTTTCCCGGAGCTTGAGCAGTATGGCATGGGCTATGTCATCCAGGCCGTTCTTACCAGCGGCAGCAGAAGAGTACTGGAAAAAATTAAAATAGCCTCGAGCGAAGGTACCGAGCATCTTTTCAATGCAAGAATCTCGTGTTTTCGCGATTGCGACGACAAGCAGAAAATTCTCGCCATTTTTGAGGAACGCACCGAAGAAATTTTCCTGAAAAACAGGGTTGAAAACCTTACGCGGGAACTTGGTGAAATCAACTCGACTCTTGAGAAAGTATCGCTTGAAAACCGCGAAAATTTCAGATCCTTCGAAGAAATGCAGAAGTCAGCTCTCGAAAAGAGCATAGAAATCGAACTTCTCAACCAGAAGCTGAAAGATTACAAATCTGAGAACTCAAACCAGAATAATCAGATCACCGGCCTGATGACCGAACTGGCCACCGTTAAATCATCGAATGATCAGCTTTCTGCCGAGCTCGACTATAAACAGCTGCTTCTTGACGAAGTCTCTGAGCTTATGAACGCCTGTGGTGAGATTGAAGAACTGGTAGCATTGATTGAAAAACGCACCCGGGATCTTTTCAACCTCGATCACACCTGTCTGCACATTTTCAAGGCAGAAGACAGCGACCACCAGCGCGGTGAGATTCTCGATGTTCGCAAGGCTTCGCCCCGGCTGCTCGATATTCCACGCAACAATCCTGAAATTCTCAACCCTGCTCTGAATGAAGGCCGACCGGTAATCATCAACGCCCAGATCACCCCGGAAAAATCAGCCTCGCTGGCCATCAGCAACGGACAGATGCAGAGACTTGTGGCTTATATTCCGGTCAGGCATCAGAATAAGATTCTTGGCATGATGATGCTGGAAAAATATGGTCACGAAGATAGCCCCGAACTGGTTGTCAATATGCTCAGCTACTATCTGAAACATTCTGCTGCAGCTATTCGAAACGCCATCATCAACCGTGATGCCCGTAGCAAGAACGAAAAGCTGCACCAGTCTATAACCCGTCTTTACACACAGCTTGACAGCATCAAGTCAATGGTTTACAGCAAGCCTGAAGACGAAGAAAGACCATTCGCCGGTCTGCTGAACGAATTCGGGCGCCTGGCGCCGGTCAAAGATGCAATGCTGGTAAGGATCGGCAATGATGAAAGCATAGAAGTCTGCAGTCGTATCGATCGTTCGCGCCAGCTGGTAATCAATGCCGCCGAAACCGAAGTTCTGGGGGTTCTCAAGGCTAACCCCCGCAACAAGATAACTATCGACCTCGGCGAAGATGAAGGCGGCTGCATCACCTTCCCGTTATTGCACAATTCAAGACTGCTCGGAGCCATCTTTATTTATTACAGCCACGAAACCGGAATTCCGGAAGAAACCGTACTTGATTTCTGTGTCAAACTGCTGCGCGACCACTTCGCTCTTTATGTAATGAATGAAGAACGCGAAATATGGGAAAGTTTCTACCGCGAAACCCTTTCGGCCTGATTTAAAGCAAACCGGAACTGGCCTGCCTGGTGTCAGGTGGGTCAGTTTTATTTCTGCCTGCTGCTACCCTGTGTTCACGAGCATGAAGAGGTATTCGGAGAAGTATTTCGGGCAAAGCCGACAAAAGGTACGCGGTACCGCCAAATTGACACCATTTTAGACCCCCAAAAAGCACATTTTTTGTAACACCAAAACCCGCATAAATAAAGAACCAAAATGATTTTGTGAAATTATGAACTTTTTACTTGATAATATTGTCACAATCTTATAAACTTGCGTCAGCGATAAAATGGTTTTCAGTTTAGCTGCTGAAAGCCTAAAAACTGCCAGAAAAACTGGCGGAACCAAGGAGATTCAAGATGTCCTGTCCAATCAACTCGAAAGCCGAAATGGCTAAGCTTTCTCCCGAAAAGGCAGAAGAGCTGGATGTGTATCTGACCAGCCTCCCCCTGACCGATGACCGGGAAAGAAACCGCGGTTTCCTGATTCAGTCACTGCACAAAGCACAGGAAATTTTCACCTACCTGCCCAGCGTCGTTCAGATTCACGTCGCCAATCGCCTGGGCCTGCACCTTGCCGAAGTCTATGGTGTTATCAGTTTTTATTCGTATTTTACTGATAAACCGGTGGGCAGATACAAAATCAATATCTGCACCGGCACTGCCTGCTTCGTAAAAGGCGCCGACAAGCTCGTAGAAGAATTTCAGCGCTATCTTGGCATCAAACTTGGTGAAACCGGCACTGACGGCAAGTTTTCTCTGACCGGCCTCAGATGTGTCGGCGCCTGCTCAATGGCTCCGGTAGTAATGGTTAACGACAGAGTATACGGAAACGTTACCACCAAGATGGTTCCCGAAATCATCAGCGATTGCAAGTAAAGGAAATTGAGATGATTGACTCACCAGCAAAACTGAAATCCCACGCAGAAAATTTAAGCAAAAACAGCAAACCCGCCACCACCATTCTGGTATCTCTCGGCACCTGCGGTATCGCCGCCGGCACCCGCCCGATCAACGACATGCTGAAGGCCGAAATCGCCAGCCGCAAAGCTGACATCGAAATTGTCGAAGTCGGCTGCATGGGTCTCTGCCACAGTGAACCCACCATCGAAGTCATCAGCAACGCCAGTGGCAAATCGGTAATTTACGGCAAAGTCAAAACCGACCAGGTTGCGGCCATTGTCGAAACCGCCAGCAAAGGCATCGAAGCCGCCAGCTGTACCGTGGTCAACCGCTCATGGTTCTACCCCGAAGAAAACGAAACTGCCACCCCTGAAAGAATTCAGGCCCGCATCGTTCTCAAAAATACCGGTAAAATCAACCCCGAAATTCTCGATCATTATCTTGCACAAAAGGGCTATCAGGCTCTCAGCAAAGTGCTTTTCGACATGACCCCGCAGCAGGTTATCGATACCGTTATCGAGTCTGGTCTGCGCGGCCGCGGCGGCGGCGGTTTCCCCACCGGCAAAAAATGGGCCTTCGCGGCAGCTCAGAAGGCTGACCAGAAATACGTTCTCTGCAACGCTGACGAAGGCGATCCGGGTGCATTTATGGACCGCGCCGTGCTCGAAGGCGACCCGCACTCAGTTCTCGAAGCCATGGCCATCACCGGCTATGCTATCGGCTCTGACACTGGCGTAATCTACATCCGCGCTGAATATCCGCTCGCAGTCAAACGTCTGGAAATCGCTATCGACCAGGCCAAAAAACAGGGTCTGCTCGGCAAAAACATTCTTGGCAGCAAATTCAGCTTCGACATCATGATAAAATACGGCGCCGGCGCTTTCGTCTGCGGCGAAGAAACCGCTCTGATTCACTCAGTAGAAGGCAAACGCGGCGAACCGACCGTAAAACCTCCGTTCCCGGCCATCGAAGGTCTCTGGAAAAAACCAACCGTCGTTAACAACGTCGAAACCTTCGCCAACGTCTGCGCTATCATCAGAAACGGCGCCCCCTGGTTCAAGAAGATCGGCACCCCCGGCTCACCCGGCACCAAAGTTTTCGCTCTCGCCGGCAAAGTTAAAAAGGTCGGTCTCGTTGAAGTTCCGATGGGCACCACCCTGCGCCAGATCATTTTCAACGTCGGCGGCGGCATCATGAACGACCGCAAATTCAAGGCCGTTCAGACCGGTGGCCCCTCAGGCGGCTGCATCAAATTCGACCAGCTCGACACCGAAATCGACTATGAATCGCTCAAGCGCCTCGGCTCGATGATGGGTTCGGGCGGCATGATCGTCATGGACGAAGACGACTGCATGGTCAATGTTGCCAAATTCTTCCTCGAATTCACCCTCGACGAATCATGCGGCAAATGCACCCCCTGCCGCATTGGCAACAAACGCCTCTTTGAAATGCTGCACAGAATCTGCGACGGCCGCGGCACCCGCGAAACCATCCAGAATCTCAAAGACCTGAGCAATTCTATCAAAGATACCGCTCTCTGCGGTCTTGGTCAGACCTCTCCCAATCCTGTTCTCTCAACTCTTGCACAGTTCGAACACGAGTACATCGCCCACATCGATGAAAAGCGCTGTGAAGCCGGAGTCTGCAAAAAGCTGCTGAAGTATGAAATCAACAACAGCTGCGTCGGCTGCACTCTTTGCGCCAGAAACTGCCCGGCCAACTGTATCACCGGTTCAGTTAAACAGAAACACAGCATCGATCAGAGCAGATGTATCAAGTGCGGCGTCTGCATGGACGTATGCAAATTCCACGCTGTAGACCGCAAGTAAGCCAACAGGAGAACCACATAACATGATCAATCTCACCATCAATAATCTTCCCGTTCAGGTAAACGAAGGCCAGACCGTTCTCGATGCAGCTCACAAGCTCGGCATCGACATTCCGACCCTCTGCCACCTCAAAAGCACCGGTGGCTGCCATGTTGAATCAAAGACCGGCTCATGCCGCGTCTGCGTCGTAGAAATCGACGGTCGCCCCAACCTCGCCCCCTCCTGCTGCACTCCGGTTACCGAAGGCATGAAGGTCATCACTTCAAGCCTGCGCGTCATCAATGCCCGCCGCACCATGCTCGACCTGCTGCTGTCAGACCACCCGAAAGACTGTCTGACCTGCGAAAAGAGCGGCGACTGCCAGCTGCAGGATCTCGCAGCCAAACTGGGCCTGCATCGCATCAAATACAAAGGTGAAATGTCGAAACATGATATCGACGTTTCGAGCGAATCGATCGTTCGTGACCCGAACAAATGCATCATGTGCCGCCGCTGCGAAACCGCCTGCAACGTCATACAGACCGTCGGCGTTCTCTCTGGCGTCGGCCGCGGTTTTGATGCCGTAGTCGGCCCGGCCGACCTGCGCCCGCTCTCAGAAACCAAGTGCACCTTCTGCGGTCAGTGCGTTGCCGCCTGCCCGACCGGTGCTCTTACCGAAGTCGACCACACCTACAAATGCTGGAACGCTATCAACAGCGGCAAAACCGTTGTCGTTCAGACCGCTCCGGCAGTGCGCGTCGCCCTCGGCGAAGCTTTCGGCATGGAACCAGGCTCGGTCACCACGGGCAAGATGGTTACCGCCCTGCGCATGATGGGCTTTTCGAAGGTATTCGATACCGACTTCTCAGCCGACCTGACCATCATGGAAGAAACCACCGAATTCATCGAACGCCTGAAAAGCGGCAAAAATCTGCCGATTCTCACTTCCTGCTGCCCGGGCTGGGTCAAATTCTTCGAACACCAGTTCCAGGATCTGATGCACATTCCGTCGACCTGTAAATCACCGCAGCAGATGTTCGGTGCCATCGCCAAGACCTATTACGCCAAAAAGATCGGTGTCAAACCCGAAGATATGATCGTTGTCTCGGTAATGCCCTGTCTGGCCAAGAAATATGAATCTGCCCGCGAAGAATTCAAC
Source organism: Candidatus Rifleibacteriota bacterium (assembly GCA_029560455.1). The sequence continues at coordinate 3,575 of JAKQKW010000402.1, read as the reverse complement.
GCCAGTGGCACCCGCGACGTCGATATCGTTATCTCGACCCGCGAACTTGCTTCAATGATCAAAGAAGCCGGTATCGCATTCGATCACCTTGAAGAATCTGAATATGACGATCCGCTCGGCGAATCAACCGGCGCCGGCGTCATCTTCGGCGCCACCGGCGGCGTTCTTGAAGCAGCTCTGCGCACTGCCGCCGACTGGGTAACCGGCAAAGACCTTAAGGAAATCGACTTTACCGCCGTTCGCGGTCTTGAAGGCATCAAAGAAGCCACCGTTAAGGTCGGCGACCTCGAAGTTAAAGCCGCAATCTCTTCTGGCCTCGGCAATGCCCGCAAACTGCTCGAAAAGATCAGAAAAGGTGAAGCTCAGTATCACATCATCGAGATCATGGCCTGCCCGGGCGGATGCCTCAATGGTGGCGGTCAGCCCTACACCGGCGGTCGCTGTGACGAAATCCTTGCCAAACGCATGGAAGCCATCTATCGCGATGACAAAAACGCCAAGATCAGAAAATCGCACCAGAACCCGTCGATTCAGAAGCTTTACGCTGAATTCCTCGGCAAACCAGGTAGCGAAGTTTCTCACAAACTGCTGCACACTCACTACCACGGCCGCAAAAACGTCTGATAACAGACTCTGAAACCAGCAGGGGACGGTGCAAACCGTTCCCTGTTTTTATTTTCCGACACCTGACAATCAGGCAGAAAAAAAACCCGGGCCGTTAACTGCGGTTCGGGTTTTTAGTGCCGGGTCAGAGGTTGAGTATCAGACCTTGTAATAATCGCGGTACCAGTCGATGAAGCGACTGATACCGGTTTCAAGCGGGGTGGCCGGAGCAAAACCGGCATCGCGCATCAGGTCGTCGACGTCAGCATAGGTGGCCGGCACATCACCGGGCTGCATCGGCAGCATTTCCTTCACTGCGGTTTTGTCGAGCTTCTTTTCGATGATCTCGATAAAGCGCAGTAATTCGACCGGCTTGTTGTTGCCGATATTGTAAATTCGATAGGGAGCGCGGCTGGTTGCCGGATCGGGTTTCATACCATCCCAATCGGGGTTTGGCGGGGCGATCCGGTCGCTGACCCTGACGATGCCTTCGACAATGTCGTCAATATAAGTAAAGTCGCGACGCATCAGGCCGTTGTTAAAAACCTTGATCGGTTTGCCTTCGATAATGGCTCGGGTGAACAGAAAAAGCGCCATATCAGGGCGCCCCCAAGGGCCATACACGGTAAAAAAGCGCAGACCGGTCGTCGGCAGGCCGTAGAGATGTGAGTAGGTATGCGCCATCAGTTCATTAGCCTTTTTGGTGGCAGCATACAGAGAAACCGGGTGGTCGACATTGTGATGTACCGAAAATGGCATTTCGGCATTGGAACCATAAACTGAGCTTGAAGAAGCATAGGTCAGATGCTCGATTTTATTGTGGCGGCAGGCTTCGAGTATGTTCATGAAACCGACGATGTTAGCATCGATGTAAGCATGGGGATTTTCAAGGCTGTAGCGAACACCGGCCTGGGCGGCAAGGTTGATTACCCGGTCAAACCTGTGCTCGGCAAAAACCTTTTCGACAGCGGCACGATCACTCAAATCAGCCTGAACAAAAGTAAAGCTCTGATGATTGCTGAGAATGGCAAGACGATCCTGTTTGAGTTTTACCTCATAATAGCTGTTAAGGTTATCAAAGCCCACGACTTCATCGCCACGCTTAAGAAGGTAAATAGTAAGATGGAAGCCAATAAACCCCGCTGCGCCCGTAACCAGAATCTTCATCGCCCGCTCCTGAACCGCTTAATTTATGACTATCAGACCGGCACAACAAAAACCGGTTGATAAATCGACATTATGTATATTAATTTTTTGAATAGCATTTAACAAGCATTTGTTGCATAATTTAATGTCTGAAATTGTTGCAATTACCATATCCTGGAACCCCAAAAAGGCGAGTCACTCCGCGAGATCCGCAGCTTAATTAAAACAGGCTTATCCGATTGCGTAACCTTAACAACTAAAAATCATGGAACATATCCTCGCCCTGTTCGTTATATTCCTGTCTGCCTTCCTGGCTGCAGGTGCGGGAAAACGGTTATGTATTTCTTCAATGGCAGAGTTCAGGCCATCATATTATCTGGCAACCGGTTATCTGCTGATTACCATCGCGGTTTGCAGGTCGACCGAACTGAGACTCATGTCAAACTATCTGATTTTACTCGCCTTTATCAGCATTACCGCGTTCGTTGTAATGCCTATAAACTATTTTTTTCTGAAGTTTATTGACCTCTTATACCTTGCTTTTAAATCAGATTTAAAGCCAATAATCCAGGAAAATGATGTTGTATGCCCGGTTGGCGCAAAGAAGGGCAACCTGTTTGCCTCTGCCCTTATGCTGTTCTTAAATAATTGTCTGAGAATCTGGCTTTGCTCACTGCCGTTATTTCTGGCTTTTTACTGCTACAGCCATTTAAAGGCGCTCATTCCGGTTTTAAGCATTACAGAATCACTCGACCCATTTTTCTGGTTTATCGAAAACGAACTGTTTCCGGCAATTGCACCAATCAAGCTGAATCGTCTTGTGTTGTTCAAACTGGGCGACAGCATACTGCAATTTTCTTACCATTCACTGACGTTCTTTTATTCATTAGTCCTGGGCGCACTTTTTTTCAGCAACAATTTCAAAGTCATGGGAAGAGCTGTAACAGCACTGATAATCAGCTTTTTTGTGGCAAATATTCTTTATTTTGCAGTGCCTTGTGACGGGCCTTATTTTTTCAAACCTGAAGCGTTCCACATTTCTCCTGACAGCAGCATAGAAAAAGCGCAACAATGGCTGATCAACAAGAGAAAGTTATTTTTAGACGCGCCCGCAGATTATGAAGTAAAAATTTTTAATGGAATCGCCGGATTTCCATCTATGCACATAGCACAGACTCTGATATTGATTTTTGCGCTTAAAGCCGCTGTTCCGAGGCTTTTTATTCCCGCCTGTCTGTATGAACTGGCGGTTATAATTGCCACAATGGCATTTGGCTGGCATTACTTTGTTGACGATCTGGCCGGCGTGATCATAGCGATTGCCGCATTTAAGCTGGCAGATTACCTTCACAACCGGTTATGCAGCGAGAAAGCATTTAAGACAGATAATTCTGAGGACCAGGTAAAGGCAGCCCCCTGATCAGAATTATCAGTTTGAGGCATTCAAGATTACGCACCATAACACTCTAATGTTGTATTTTAAAAGTGTGCCAGAGCCCAGATGAAAAGGTCGGACGCAAAAATGGAAACCGAAGCATCAGGCGCTCTTTATCCTCAGCTTTCGAACAAAGAACCAGATGATCAAATTCATGAATTGAGCCTTCGGTCAGCTCTGAAATATTTATATAGGACTTCTGCCGCAGGATTTTCTGCTTGTCTTTAAATCTGACAATGCCGTTATCATGGTAAGCAAAAGAAAAATTGGTTTTGCAGTCAGATAAAAGCTCAAAATAGCCCACAAACTGCCAGAACGGGTTAGAGTGAAAATACTGGCTTGATCGCTTTTGATCAACATAGATAACCTTAGACTTTGCCGGAACACTTTT
>JAKQKW010000401.1 GCA_029560455.1 Candidatus Rifleibacteriota bacterium | reverse complement strand
CAGGATTTCACGGCTTCAGAGTGCCGGCGAAGATCTTTTCATGCGCCGGCGTTATGAAGATTCCATTGTTGTTTTCGAAACCATTCTCGCTCTCGATCCTGGCGAACTGAAGGCCAAACTCTGGGTAACCAAGGCTCAGAGCCAGCTGCTTCTTGAAAAGAATGCCGCCAACAAACAGGCTCTGTACCGCAAATACGGTCACCTGACTCCAAAAGACAAAATCTACGAAAATTGGCACTGGGGGCCATCGGTGGGGCATTTTGAAGTTCGTTACTCAGAACCCAAACCATATGTCCCGAAGGTGCGCAAACTGCGCCCAAAGGCTTCTGATGCTGAAGTTGCTGCGGCCCGCAAAAAAGCAGAATCTTCAGGAGAAGCTGCTGACATGTTCGAACTGGCAATGCTTCACTGGTCTAGAAAAGATCAGGAAAAGGCGCTCAAAGCCTTTTTTGATGCTTATGCCATTAACCCCGAAATTCTTGGCAGAGACGACGAATACATGCTTTCGACCATTTCTGAAGAAGTCGATGCCAAAACTGCTGCCGGCAAGGCCGCAGCGAAAGATTATCTTATCAGCGGTAAGCTTGGGTTGATTCAGGGTGATCGGCAGCGCGCCGTAAATCATCTGGTGCGTGCTGCCGCCATGGATGCGAAAGTCAGAGAAGAAGCACGGAAAGAACTTGCTTCATTTCTTGCCACTTCTCAGGTTGAAACCGTATCTTTGCCTGCCGATATTTTCAGCTTTCGCCAGGCATACGTATTTGATAAGGGTCTTGATAAGCTTTATCTGCGCATAATTCTGCTGCCAAAGAACCGGGCTCAGGTCGTTCCCATAGATATGATGCTCAAGCCAGAAAGCGTCAAAGACGTTGAGATCGCTTCAAAAGACGTGGCTTTCGCTTTTTCTCAGCCCGGTATCGATGAATCGATGCGGCTTTATCTTGTTCTGCCCGAAAAAGATGAGGAATTTCCGCAGTATGAGGTTCGGCTGGTTTTGACCCTCGACCGTGCCAAAAGCCAAACCTTTGAATTGTCTAACTTCGCCACCGGCGAGAATCTGCCTGATAACTGGAGCTTCGTTTTTTCTTCGGAATACAATTTGTCAGAAAGTCTTGCCCGGGGTGACTTCGAAAAAAGCGTCGATGGCATGAAGATTTCCGGCTGGCATCTTGCCATAACCGCCGGCAAGGGCCCGTTCATCCCTCTCGAAAGCTTTAAAGAGCCTTTGCCAAAGCCTGTCGATATCTGGAAACTTATCGAAAATGGCGGCGAAGCCACGAGTCTCTGAAAAGGCTGGTTCTTTTTGCAACCGGGTTAATGATTATCTGTCATTCCTGGCTCAGAGCCGGAATCCGGAGCTTTGTCCTTTTGGTGCGATTGATTTGATTTCACTGCTGTTCCGGCGCAAAAAAAGGCTGTTTCATATTGCTATGAGACAGCCCTTTTGTTTTGTTCTATTATTCGCGATGCAGAGTGTCGAAACTTCTGCTGGTGCCGATTTTCGGTTTGACGTCTGCCGGGCCGGCCCAGTCTTCGAAATCAGATTTTGTGTAGCCGAGCAGTTTCATCAGATAGTTGCGGTATGACAGACTGCGTTCGGCCGGTGTGCCGTTCACCACGTAAAATATGTTGTCAGTAAGCCTGGCAAAGCCAATCTTGTCGGGCTCTTTCACTTTGCCGAGCAGTTTCCAGTAGACTTCGGGAGCGTCGCCGATCAACTGCAGCTGAGGCTTCAGCCCGGCCTTTGCCAGCTTGTCTGAAAGATGATCCGGGCCAAGAATATGATAGTCGCCATATACTACCAGATAGCGCATGCCGGCGTTCTGTTTCGCGTGTGCGGCAACCGTGCTGGTTATGAATGAGTCGCGGTCACTCAGCGAATGGGTGCCTTTGAGGCGTTCAGTCAGCAATACCGGCACTTTCAGCTGTTTCGCGGCCGAAAGAATTTTGGCGTAGTCAGCCCACGAAAAACCCCAGAGCTTGTCGAAGCTTATTTTTGCCTTGAGATCTTTTACCGGTATCTTGCCGGCAAGAAAAGCGTCGATTTCTTTCTGAAAGCTGACATCAACCCACTCGATGACGAGAGTGACCGGCTCTTTGGCTGCTTTCATCATTTTGAGAACGAGAACAGTGTTGGCCTGAGAACGTGCGGTGGTATGCTCATCACCCAGCATTACATATCTGGCGCCGGCAAGCATTTTTGCCATTTCGCTGTCTGATACCGGCTGTGGGGCAGTTTTAGGCAGTGCCGCCTCATATTCCTTCATGTATTTTTTCAGGCTGGGTGAGGCTTTTAGCTGTGATTCCATTTCGCTGATATGCGAGCGCAGCAGCTTGTCGACAGCACGCAGACGATCAAATTCGTCTTTGCTGATCTCGCCGGCCATCGCCGTGCCCAGACCTGCCGCCAGTAAAAATGCTGGAATCAGTAGCCAGTTTTTTTGCATAATCTTCCCTGCCTCGAGTATTTTGTACAAGTCTACTGATTATCAACCAATCCCGCAACCCACCTCGGCTGGTCCTGACCACAGAAACTTAACAAAAATTAACCTGACAGGCCTTTAAGTTGAGTTGGGATTGTGAGATATTTAGGTCGTCAGACGTGTTCGTCCGTCACTGTGGCGCCATAGCGTCTGCAAGGTTGGAAGCGAAAAAGGGAATAACATGAAAAAAATATTCGTTGTCATGATTTTAATGTTGATTACGGCTATTATGCCGGCTATGGCTGCGTTCTGTCATAATTGCGGCAAAGGGCTGCCAGAAGCCGCAAATTTCTGCCCCGGGTGCGGAAAAGAGGTTGCCGGGGCTTTCCAGCCGGCACAGCCTGCATCTTCTGCTCCGGTGCAGCAGCCGGTTCCGGTTGTTCAACCACAGCCAGCTCCGCCTCTCACAAGGCCTGAGCCGCTTGTCACTTCTGAGAATTCTTCACTGGCCGATTATGATTTTATCAACCAGATGGAAATGCTGCTTACCAGTGCGAGCTACGGAACTGCGAG
>JAKQKW010000376.1 GCA_029560455.1 Candidatus Rifleibacteriota bacterium | reverse complement strand
GCTGCTGGTAATGCTGCCGACTCTTTTTATCGGTGTCGGGCTTCGCCAGATAGATGAAGAAGCCAGAAAAAACCGTTTGCAGCTTGCTGAACAGGAACTGAAGAACGAAGCACGTGAATTTCAGGCCGATCTCAACGCCCGATTGCATATCGAAAAGATTATCAAGAAGGCCGAGCGACGGGCCGGCCTGTCATCACCTTCTCTCGAGAGGCCAAAATTTCCGCCCGGCGTTGACCCGCAGATTTTTCAGGCCGCCACCATCGATGAACTGAGGTCGATTTATCGTAGTATGAGCGGGGTCGAGCCATTGATGATGGTGGCGTTCAGTGCCGATATATACAACATCTGGAAGTGGTTTTCTCAAGCTCTTGATGATATTGAGCCGCATGACCGTGAGAGGCTTGGGTACATACTAAGCATAACTCTTGCCGAGCAGGCCGACGATTTTGTCAGAGTTGATGACAGCAGACCCGATGCCGAACAGCGTTACCACAAGATCAGAAACCTGGCCGCAGGTGATGACGATGGACCGACGCAGAGCTACTTTAAGGTTATGGGCCGACTGTTTTCTGACATGATCTATCAGTTGCCTTTTCAGGGTGGTTGCTACGAAACGGCTACCCGCAAGCGTGGTGATTGCAGACTTTTTGCTTATTACCGACGTGTTAAAGACGGGCCGAAGATAATGGGCGGCTATTTTGTGATGTTCGCCAGCCGCCAATTTCCACCGGAAAAACTGCTGAAAGACTCACTCAAATACCATGCCGATGGGTTTGCCAGAGCTTTTCTGAATCGAAAGCCTATCGATCCTGGCAAAGTGATACTACGCGGCAGTCAGATAACGGTTGAGTCATCGATTCCGACAGAACTGATCGGCTATAACTCGCTGTTCAAACGGCAGATCAGGTTGCCGGCTGGTCTGCAGACTTCATATGATATCTCGGCCATACTGGTCGGGTCATCTGAATTCAATCGTTCTTTGCAGTTTGCTCAGCAGCTGCTGTTTCTCTTCTGTCTATTCGTTTCGGCGTATTTTGTTCTTTTTGGCTTTCCAGTTATTGTGCGGCTGCGGCTGCGCATGCTGCTGTCGATCAGTCTGGCTGTTCTGATGCCATACACGATTCTCGGTCATGTTTCCCTGCGTCTGCTCGACCGCATCGAGAGCCTCGGAAGCTTCGAATTGCGTGCCGATGCCGAGAGTCAGATGCAGAAACTGCACAGCTATTATAACGACCAGCGCCAGCAGCATCTTTTACAGATGCTGAAAATCAAGAATCGGCTGATTGATGTGGCTGCCAGAAGCGGCGATGAAATTATGAATCTGCATGCCCACAATGTGGTTGTGCCAGGCACATTTGTTGATTTTTATTTTTTTCGTAATGATGGAATTGCCAGGTCTTTCAAGGCGCGTAATATCATAGATCTTGAAATCTCGAAGCTTGAGCAGCTCCTTTCTGTCAAATTTCTCGAAAATCTGGGGTGCCTCGATGCACAGGCACCGGAGATAAAAAAGCTGCAGCATATGACGAGCGTTGCTGATGGAATCATGGACACGATTCGTCGTGATTATTTCGATTACCGGGTTCTAAAATATGAAGCTAACGAAACCGTTGATATGAACCGATTTGATGATTTTTCGCGGGCGATCTGGTTTCTTATTCCGGGATCTGCTACTGATACGACTCAGATTCGTGCCATGGCTTCGACCAATGTCAGTAATCTCAATTTCATTATTTACAGCCCCTGGGATTTCGATCCGGGTATATTTTCAAGTGCTTCTGGTATGAATCAACACCATTTTCTCATGGGTCACCGGCGGCATGACGACATGGTTTTGCGCTGGTGGCCCGATTATGTCAGCCCCGATCATCGTCTGAAGACCCTGCTCGACAAGGCGGCAGCCGGCCGCGTCAGTACCGGTGAACTCACCGGCACTGGCGGTTATTATCGCTACGAAAAGCAGCGTTTCAGTGAAAGTAATATGATGGTCTATTCGGGCATTTCAACAAGTTCGCCTGATTTTATGGTCGCTCTGCTCGCCTGGATGTTTCCATTTCTGCTGCTGGCATTTGCTCTGACTTCGCTTCTACTGTTCGCCGATGCTCTTGAAGCACTTTTTATCAACCCGGTTAAAGGCATCGGGCAGGCTGCAGCAGCCGTTGCCGGCGGCGATTATCAGAACCGGCTCGTGCTTGAAAAGACCGATGAGTTTTCTCTGCTTGCCGATGCGTTCAATGACATGACCAATGGTCTGGCGCAACGCGAAAAAATGCGGCGTTTCGTTTCTGAGAACCTTTACGACCGCCTCGCAGCCGCCGCTGGCTTGAACGAGATGAGTTCAGTGCAGAGTTCGCGCGTTACGATGCTTGCTTCAGACATTCGCGGCTTTACGACTCTCAGTGAGCAGCATGACCCGCAGCAGATTGTCAGTCTGCTCAACGACTATTTTACACGCATGGAAACCGCCATTAAAAGACATGGTGGCGTCATCGAACGGTTTGTCGGCGATGCGGTAATGGCGGTTTTTTATTCCGGCGGGAAAAAGCCAGCTGAAGTCTGTGCCGCCGAAGCGGCTATCGAAATGCGTCGGCAACTTGCCGCGCTGAATAATGAACGCCTCAACCTTGGCCTTTTTACGGTTGAAAATGGTATAGGTATTGCGACCGGTGAGGCAGTATCTGGAATAGTTGGCCATGAGGGTGGTCGTATGGTTTTTGCTGTTCTCGGCGAGGTCACACACCGTGCCGAAGCTCTCGAAAGCCTCACAAAATCAACTTCTTCGAAGATGCTGATTTGTGACGAAACTGGTAAACGGCTTGTTACCCTTTTTGATTTTGGCATCTCTCTCGATACGCCTGCCGGGCAGGCTTTTGAACTCTGTGCCCGGCGTGGGTCAGGTGGCAACGATGGCTGAAAAAAGCATTAATATTCGTCGGCGCCTTTCTATGGCCTCGCTCGCTCTCGCCTGGTTCACGGTTTTTGCGGTGCCGGCGGTTCTTCTTCAGGTCAGCCTGAATTATCTGTTCGAAATTACCCTGCAGGCTAACCGTCAGGCTGCGGTTGCCACCCTTTCCGGTGAAATGAACAGTTTCAGACGTGACCTGAAAGCCGAAGCCTTTGTCGAAAGAAAGCTGACCCGTTTTTTTGCCGGGCAAAGCGATTTTTGCAGCGGCGCTTCGACAACCGCCGAAATTATCAGCCGTTCGACCGGTCTCAAACTCGCGGTTGTTGTTACGCACTCAGAAGATTTTGCCGAGATCGACACCTTTATCGCTCCGCATGTTCAGAGGCAGCTGCCAGTTCTGCCACGCAGTATGCTGCGACGTTATCTTGCCGTGATCAACCAGAGCCACGAGGCTTTCGACCGGCGGGCCCGCAAAGATGCCGATACCTTTTTGCGGCGCCAGTTTGGTCTGATTTCCGAAATTCCGCTTGAACCAGGCCGCGTTTGCCGGGTATTCTCAGCGAAGCTTGCGGGCCCTGCCTTCTTTTTCTACCAGCCGATATGGCAGGCATCAGACAACAGGCAAAAAATCGCGGGCGGCTGTCTGGTGATTCTGAGCGGTTGCGATCTTGACCAGCGGCAGATTTTGTTTGACGCCGTAAAATTGCAGGCCCGCGGTATCAGGCGCAGCTTCAGCCATCTGAAAGTCGCTCTTGATGGCGATAAGCCATTGACAAGAAAAATCATGACCGATTACCTCGCTGACGCAGGTGGCCAGCACATGATATCGACTTTTCCCGATACGGTCATTGTTGACCTGATTCAGGCTGGCGGGGTTGTTCCGAAAAATCTTGAGAATCTTCTCGCCAGTCTGCCACTGCTCAAGGTTTCCGTGCCCATGTCTGAATTGCAGCACCCGCTTGTCGGCCGCTCATCACTGATTTTTGCCATCGCCAGACTGCTGGTCTGTGTTGGCGCGGTATTTTTGCTGCGGCTGTATTTTTTCGGCATCGATTTTAGAATGGGAATCAGGCCAAAGGTACTGCTCGGCACTGCTTTAATGCTGCTTCTGCCGGTTTCTCTGCTTCTCGCAGGTCTGATTACCTGGAACCAGTTCAACCGTGTTTATGGCTGGTATCAGACTGAAGAACTGCAGAGACTCTATTTTAACGAGCTTTATGATGGGTTTTCCCATTATATGGCCGCTTTGCAGAAATACACATTGCAGGTTGCGGCCAGGCTTGAAAAAATGCGAGGCAGTGGCGAAAAGGCATATCTGCAGGTTCTCGAAGAGGGCCTCGAAAATTCTATTGCTTCAGATCTTTTCTTCGACCTTGATGAAGGCAGTCGCCTGCATGTCAGTTCGAAAAAGTTCTATCGGCCGTTGTCAAAAGAAGAGGAATCGGGCCGGAGATTGGTTTCTTCTGCTATTCTCAATGCCTTTGACCGCGGTGGCAACTTTGTGATGAATCAGACAAGGGGCAAGGAACGCGAACCCGGAACTGTAGATGCGTCTTTCGTGAATGAAATCGGCAGCCGCTGGGGCCGGCCATTTAAAATGATGCGCATGAATACCGGCAATCGCTTTTCGACTGCATTTGTATTCAATGCCGATAAATACAGTTTGTTTGGTTTGCTTTCGTTTAATTTTTACGATAACAACCTGATTCGCGACTATATAGTGAATCATTTCCGGCCCTCAGAAAGATTTTCCGGTGTTTCCGGGCGGTTTTTCGAGGTGGTTCGAGACGACGCTGGTTATCATCTGGTGGGTCTGGCAGATGGCAGAATTCTGCGTAACTCCGGTCTGCTTGAAAAGATCGACCTTGCAGAAAACGTCGAAGGTTTCGTCTGGCGCGAAAATGAAAAAAATCTGCTGCAGGCTCGCTGGTTCAATGATTACCCCCTGGTGATGCTGGTTGGTTCTGAGGTTTTTGCGGGTGGGTCGGCAACCTGGTTTTTGCCCGGAATACTTGCCGGCTATGGCCTTCTGCTACTACTTTTCGTTTATCTGGTGTTCGAACTGATTTATCTGCGGCCGTTACGCGAGTTTATCAGAGTCACCGGCGAGGTTGGCCGCGGCAACCTCCAGGTTGGGGTGCAGCTGCAGGCCAGTGATGAATTTGGTGATCTGAAAACGGTTTTTACCAGCATGATTCAGGGGCTTGAGCAACGCCGGAAACTTGCTCATTTCGTCTCACAGGATGTTCTGACCGCCGTCGAAAGTGATTCCGATGCCGAGATGGCTCCCGGCGGGGTGAGGGTGGCGGCTACCGTCGTTTTCATGCAGCTGCAGTCAGGCATTTCTGGCCAACAGGTTTCACCCGAAGAGCGTTTTGCCATGCTTGGCCGGTTTATTGGTGAAGCCGATCGCATTGCCCGCTCCTGCGGCGGGGTTATCGACAAGGTTATTGAAAATACGCTGATGCTGGTTTTCCGGTCTGCCACCGCCGGCGAAAATCACAGTCTGCAGGCCTGTCGGGCCGCTCTTGATCTGGCATACGTCATGCGTGACGCCGGTTATTACATACGCGCCGGCGTTGCCAGCGGCAATGTCGTTTCTGGCCGCATCGGCTCGTGGCTTGGCAAACTCGATTACACGGTCATCGGCGACACGGTAAACCTCGCGGCAAGGCTAAAAATTGAGGCGGCGAAGGCCGGCACGACAGGTATCGTCGTCGCCCCTTCCACGATCAGGGGTTTAAGGGGCCAGGGCCGCGTCGCCTTTATCGAGCGCGTCGAAATCAAGGGCAAAAGCCGCGAATATCCGCTATACGAGCTTCT
>JAKQKW010000362.1 GCA_029560455.1 Candidatus Rifleibacteriota bacterium | reverse complement strand
CCGACCTTAACCGCAAACTCGAGAGCAGTTCCGTCGCAGCAAAATCGTCGGCAACTCTGGTCGAGACTCTTGAAAAACATCTGCAACAGGCAAAATTGCGTCTGGCTGAGGTCGAAAAAGACCATAACCGGCAGACGACCTCCCCCGTCAGACAGGCAACCCCTGAAGAAATGCAGCAGTTACACGGAAAATGCGAAGAACTGCAGAATCAGATCGAAAAACTGCAAAAGGCTCTACAGAACCGTGAAAACACGATAGCCCGCCTCGAAAGCGAAAAAGCAGAAATACAGAAACGCCTGCGCGGTGAAGAAGAGCTGCAAAAACGGGTTAAAAAGCTGCAGACTGACCTGAAGACAGTCACAGTCAGCAGCTCCGGCGAAGAAAAAATCGTGGCCGGGCAGCTTGTGACGCGTGTTACCACCGACAAAAAACATGCGTGGCTCTTTGTTTCTTTGACCGGCAATACTTTTGAGATTGCAGAAGAAATCGTGAAAAACTCAGGGATCATCGCCGAAGAACTGTCTCTGCTGGTACTGCGACCAGACAATCAGCCAGTCAGTATCACCTCGCTCGAAAGCGAAAATCGCCGCGAAATTTTTGGTTTTATCCGCCGAGAATCTGACCAGAACTGGCTGATCTCCGACGAAGAAGAGCGTCTGCAGGTTTTTGCACCAGTGAGTGCCGAGCATCTTGAAAAACCGGTTAAAGCCTTTTTTCTCGGCGAAACTTCGCTGCGCGAAGCCGGAATTTATCATTTTGAACCTCTGAAACTGGGCGAAGAAAAAACTTTCGAGATCACAGAGGCAACAGCCCCCACTCTGAAGAAATACTTCGCGGCCGATATTTTCGACTTTGACCGTTTCTGTAGTGAGCTTGGCAGACTGAATGTCAATTTCAAGCTCGAAAATGACCGCATCAGGTTCAGTCGCGATTACCGGCAGGTTCTCAACGGCCTGCGGGCAGCGCTGCCGGTTGCAGCTTTCTGCTCCGCGGCTGCCTGCAGCGAAAAGGCAAAACTGGCAACCCTGGCCAGGGCCTGCCGATCCGGTCAGGCCTGCAGTTTCTGCGGCGCTTTTCCCCTTATCGGGCAGGCTTCGGCCAACTTTCAGTTTCAGGGCGAACGGGTTCTGATACTTGGCGGCGACCGGGTTGGCAGTGAATACGAGCGGGTTCTCGCCCGGCACAATCTTGTAGTCACATGGCTCAGCGGCTTTAGCAATCTGCATGAGCTTAAGAATGGTCTCGGCAAGGTCGATGTGGTAGTCATTATCGTCAGGCAGGTTTCGCACACGCTGCTGCGCGAAATCGTGCCACTTGCCGAAAAAGAAAAAAAGCCGCTGCTTTATTGTTCTCAGCGTGGCACCAGCGGTGTTTTAAGCCAGCTGGCAGATTTTTTCGGCAATCGAAAAAACTAGTCCTTCATCAAAGTTGAATCTGTAGTTTTATCGTCATTCCCGCGAAGGGGTCTGTCGATTTATTCCTTTTAAAAGGAAATCTAATTCATTTTTGCAAAGCGACTTAACACAGATTGTGGATCGATGCTGTCAGTTTTGTTTTTTTGCTTTAATGCTTCTGCTTTCTTCGTATTTTGTTATACCGGTTG
>JAKQKW010000349.1 GCA_029560455.1 Candidatus Rifleibacteriota bacterium | reverse complement strand
GCGATCAGCTGGCTTAAAACCGCCCAGACCGGCCGCCCGGTCATCAAACAGTTCGAACGCGACAGCCGGCCTGATGTGCTGGTCGTCATTCATACCGACCGGCAGCAGCTGCGCGGCCAGGGCTTCGGCAATTCGATGAAGCGGCTTTTCCGTATCGCCGCCGCCATTCTTTCAACCACACAACAAAAAGGCCTGCCAACGGCATTTGTCATCGGCATCGACAATCAGCCGCAGTGCCTGCGGCTGAACACTGCGGTTCCGGTTTACGGTTTCATGACCGAACTGCTCGCCAGTCTGCAGCCGGCCGAATCAGAGACCCTGCAGCCGCTTCTCGACCTGTCGCTGAGCAAGACCGGCCCGGGCAGTATCGTGATTTTTCTGAGTCAGACGATTCAGGTGCCGATCGAGCCGGTGGTGCACACACTGCTGACCATGCAGGCGCGCGGCGCCAGGGTGATGTTCCGGGCCATCGACGATTCTGGCCAGGCGAGGTTCTCTGAAGGGCAGAACGTGCTGCTGAGCCGCGAAGATCTGCTCAAACGGCTCAACGAACTCGACCTCGACTTCGGCCTGCTGCCGATCAGAAAGGAAGAAACGACCAGAATGGCAGGTGCCCAGTGAAAACCGACATGCGCATAGCCACCGCCGAAAACCGCACCATCGGGCATGCTCTGCTTGGCGTGGCGCTGGGCTGTGCCGTTATCATCTACGTTCTGTCGCTGTATATTTTTTCAGACTACTGGCTGCCCGACAGCCCGGAAACGACTGGCGCGGCCGCCCGCCCGAAAAAGGCCGCAACCGTGCACAGCGTCGGCGGCTTCGACTTTTCGCCGGTCAAGCAGAAACCGCTGGAAACATTAGAAGAGGTGCTGGCCGCCACTTTGATGGCAGTCGAGGTGCCCGGCCGCAAATCCGATCAGGGTCTTTACCTGCGTGTCGACACGGCCGAATGTTTTTCACAAAACGGCATGACGACCGAGAATTCGCAGTGGCCTGGGCTTTCCTGGCCTGATTTTGCTTTCGAACCGATACCGACCGGCATACCCCACACACCGGAAATCTGCCGGATAATATTTTACAAAAATTTCGAGGCGCGGCTGCCCTGTCCGCCGGTTCCGGGTGAAATTGGCGGGCCCCTGCCCTATTGTGCGATGCTCGACGGCAGCATTCGGCTCGAGCAGACGATTGCGGTTGGCGACGAGTTCGAGGTCAGATTCGCGACCCCGGCCCCGCTCGCTGCGACTGACGAAATCGACAGGGTCTCGCCGTCGAGCCCGCTGATTGCCTATGGTATGCTGGACACTCTTGAAATTCAGAAAATAGCCGAAGGCATCGCCACCGCCGCCGTTTCACCGATCGAAAAAGTCTTTGCGATCAAAGACTTTCTTCAGGCCAAAGGCGTCTACCAGGCCGATTTCAAGCGCACCACCGAGCTGCACCCGGTGCAGGAATTTCTCACGACCGGCATGCAGGGTCACTGCCAGCATTTCGCCGGTTCGGTGGTTTTGCTCTGTCGTCTCAAGGGTATTCCGGCGCGCATGGCCGGTGGCTATTTCAGTGACTTTTACAGCGAAGGCCGCTACCTGGTGACCGACGCGATGGCGCACGCCTGGGCCGAGGTCCTGACGACACACGGCTGGAAAACCATCGATATCGCCACCGCTCGCACGCCCGAAGGCAGAAAAGAACAGCAATCGGCCGGAAAAGCGCCGACGAAGGAACAGCTGCAGCAACAGCTGGAAAAAAACCGCCAGCAGGCAACCCGCGAGGCCCGTGAAGAAGGCACGGCAGAACGCAACCCCGGCGATCTGCGTGAAGACGAACTTACCGAGCCCCAGCCACCCGGAACGGTTGTACCGGACAAAAACCGGCTCGAACAGCACAAAAAGAAGCAACAGGAAAAACAACGGCAGGAAGAGCAAAAAAAGCAGGCCGCGCAGAAATCAGCCTTCAAAAAGCTGCTGAAGTCGATATTCGCCGGGCTTGTGTGTCTTCTGGTGCCCTATGTTGCCCGGCATCATTTTGAAAGACTGATGAAGTGGCTGATCAGAATGCTCACGCGGCGCAAGAAGCAGGAAGACGAAGAAGAACCGGTGCCCGACGAACAGGAAAAACTGCTTCTGGAACCAGGCCTGAAGCTTTCAGCAGCAGATCTCGCCGGCATCGATCTGGTAGAACTGTTCGCCAGCTTTTCACAGCTGATGGAAGAACGCGGGCACCCCCGCAACGACCCCGAAACCGCCGCCGAATATTTCGAACGCCTGTGCCTGAGCCTCAACGTCCGCCCCGCCCAGGGCCGCCACGCCGCCCGCCTCCTGGAATCCGAACTCTACGGCCAAAAAGCCCACACCCCCGCCGATTTAGAATCCTTCGTCACCACCCTCCGCCAGCTACTTTCCAAGGTCAATTAGTCTTTAATGTCAGGAATTTTTATTCAGCCAGTCAGACAAATTTATCTAAAAAATCTTGAGCAAATTTCCAGGTGTCTGATATAATCGTCTCACGTAAATGGCTGTTCGGGCTAACAACATGAGAAAAGACACGAGAAGATACGCTTCCAACTGTTGAAGTCGCCATGACTGATCTAAAGTCTGCGTGGGCAGAGAGCCTTCCGGCAGAATAGAAGTTTAAGTCCGTGCTCGCCCGGTTTATTGCGAAAGAGGTCAGGCAATGAAATCCCCTCAAAATTTGAATTCAGATGCTGTTGCACAGTTGAACCAAACATTTCTGCACGATATACGAACGATTATCACCACAGCTCAGGCCAATGCGGTGCGTTCCGTTGAATTTCATCGGGTCGAGATGTACTGGAAACTGGGTGAACGGATTTTTGTTGAGGAACAGCATGAAAAAGAACGTGCCGAATACGGTGCCTATCTGATTCAGAATCTCTCCATCGAAATGGAAAAGGAGTTCGGGAGTGGTTTTTCCAAGCGTCAATTAGAGCGGGCCCGCCAATTTTATCGTCTTTTTCCAATTGCGTCCGCGCTGCGGTCGCAATTGAACTGGTACCAATATCGACTTCTAATTTCGATTTCTGACAACTCAAAGCGAGAATTCTACGAACTGGAATCTGCAAAAAACAATTGGAACGGCAAAGAGCTGGAACGCCAGATCAACGCACAGCTCTACGAAGAGCCCGAATGATCTTCAACGCATTTTTATTCTGTCAGGAAAATTTGCTGTAATAATTTCGGGAAAAATCAGCGAGGGTCTGTTATAATCGGGAAATATTGATATTTATGGCCCTTCGGGCTGATTACATGAGAACAGATACGAGAAGATATGTTGAATAATCAGACTCCTGAGCAGATCGCGCGCGATAACATCGATAAACAGCTAGTTGCCTGCGGCTGGGTTGTGCAGAGCAAATCAGAGATAAACATCAACGCCGGCACTGGTGTTGCAATCAGAGAATACCAGACCGACGTCGGCCCGGCCGATTACGTTCTTTTCGCCGGCGGCAAGCCGGTCGGCGTGATCGAAGCCAAACGCGCCGAAGAGGCCGAAACCCTTACGGTACACGAAGACCAGGCCGAATATTACGCCGAAGCGAAGCTCAAATATCTCAACAACGAAAAACTGCCATTTGTCTACGTCAGCACAGGCACGCTCACCCGGTTCACTGATTTCCGCGACCCCAAACCACGCGCCCGAGAAGTTTTTTCGTTCCACCGCCCCGAAACCATTCTCGCATGGCTGAAGAAGCCGAAATCACTGCGGGCTTCACTGCACGATCTCGACGGCCTGCCGACCGCCGGGCTCCGCGAATGCCAGATTGCCGCGATCACCAACCTGGAAAAATCTTTCAAGGAATACCGACCGCGCGCCCTGATTCAGATGGCAACCGGTTCGGGCAAGACCTTTACCGCGATTACCTTCGTTTACCGGCTGCTCAAGTTCACCAATGCCCGGCGCATTCTTTTCCTGGTCGATACCAGAAACCTCGGCGAACAGGCCGAGCAGGAATTCATGGCCTACCAGCCAACCGACGACAACCGCACTTTCACTTCCATTTATGGTGTACACCGGCTCAAGTCGAAGTATATTCCGGGCGATAATCATGTTTACATCAGCACGATTCAGCGCCTCTACGCGGTTCTTAAAGGCCAGGATCTCGATGAAAGCGCCGAAGAAGAAAATCCCAACGAGCGCTGGCAGCCCAAAGAAGTGCCGCCGATCGAATACAGCGAAAAGCTGCCGATCGAGTTTTTCGATTTTATCGTGATCGACGAATGTCATCGCAGCATCTACAATCTCTGGATGCAGGTGCTCGATTATTTCGACGCTTTCCAGACCGGCCTGACTGCCACCCCTGATAAGCGAACCTACGCGTATTTCCATCAGAATCTGGTTTCTGAATATTCGCACGAAATGGCGGTGGCTGACGGGGTCAACGTCGGCTACGACGTTTTCATCATCGAGACAAAGGTGACCAAAAAGGGCTCGACTCTCTGGAAAGGCAACTATATCGAGTACCGCGACCGGCTGTCGCGCCAAAAGCGGCTGGAGATGCAGGATGAAGACGAGGCCTATTCCGCAAAGCAGCTCGATAAAGATATCGTCAATCCGAATCAGATCAGAACGGTAATCAGCACCTTCAAAAAGCATCTGCCGGAAATGTTTCCCGACCGTTTTGACGCTGACAATCGTTTTGAAACCCCGAAAACGCTGGTTTTCGCCAAGACCGACAGCCATGCCGACGATATCATCAAAGTTATCCGCGAAGAATTCGGCGAAGAGAATCATTTCTGCAAAAAAATCACCTACCGGGCCGAAGACGACCCGAAGTCGGTGCTGGCGTCTTTCCGTAATGAATACCACCCGCGAATCGCGGTGACCGTCGACATGATCGCCACCGGCACCGACGTAAAACCTCTAGAATGTCTGCTGTTCATGCGTGATGTCAAGAGCCGCAACTATTTTGAGCAGATGAAGGGGCGTGGCACCAGGGTTCTCAATTTCGATGACCTGAAGAAAGTTTCGCCAACTGCGAAAATCACCAAAGACCACTTTGTCATCGTCGATGCCATCGGGGTCAGCAAAAGTCTCAAAACCGACAGCCGGCCGCTCGAAAAGAAGCCGGGCGTGCCGCTCAAAGACCTGCTCGGTGCGGTTACGGTCGGCGCCAGAAGCGAAGAGCTGTTCGCTTCGCTCGCCAATCGCCTGACGCGACTAGATCGACAGCTGACGCCAAAGGAACAGGCCGCCTTCGAAGAAAAGAGCGGCGGCATTTCGCTCAAGCAGGTGGTAAAGAATCTGCTAAACGCCTATAACCCTGACACGATCGAAGCGCTGCAGGAACAGGCTGAAAAGGAAATGCCCGGCGCTGCCCCGCAGGCGATCGAGGCCAGAGTGCAGCAGCTGCATGCCGGGCTGCAGAACCAGGCGGCGCAGGTTTTTTCCGGCGAGATGAACAAATTCATCGAAAATCTGCGTAAGGTTCACGAGCAGAAGATCGACACCATCAATCCCGATGAGGTCGAAGATGTCGGCTGGGAAAAGAGCAAACTCGATAAGGCGAAGGCGCTGGTCGATGCTTTCGCTGAGTGGGTCGCCGCGCACCGTGATGAGTTTGTGGCACTGCGCATTTTTTACGACCAACCCTACCGGCGCCGCGATCTGACCTTTGCCATGATCAGGGAACTATCGGAAAAGATGCTGCTCGACCGCCCGGCGATTGCCGCCCTGAATGTATGGCGTGCCTA
>JAKQKW010000342.1 GCA_029560455.1 Candidatus Rifleibacteriota bacterium | reverse complement strand
GGCTCTGACCCGTTCATATTCATACCCTGCATTCACAGCGGTGATATTCCGGATCTGGCAGAACAGAAAGATGAGTCCGGAAGAATCGATGAAAACGAAGAATTCATCAAGGCCCACGAAATTTACGAACTGCCAAAGCTGTTTATTGACATCGATAATATTATCGAAACCTACCCTGAGAATCACCCAGAAAGCCGCGTTAATGAGAATTCACGGGAACTTCCAGCTGAAGCCACCTTTGATGACAACCCGTTGATTCGTTAAAGCGGCCAGCTGCATATTACACAGCTGGCCGGCAGTTTCTGCGATTCTGAGAATGAAATCAGAATTCGGCTGATTTTGGGGTTCGCGGGAATGGCGACACGTCTCTGACGTTGCCCATGCCGGTGATGAACATCAGCAGGCGCTCGAAGCCAAGCCCAAAGCCGCTGTGAACGACAGTGCCATATTTGCGAATGTCGAGATACCACCAGATGCTTTCTTCGGGAATCTTGAATTCAGCAGCGCGTTCTTTGAGGATTTCGAAGCGTTCTTCGCGCTGTGAGCCGCCGATGATTTCGCCGACGCCGGGAACCAGGATATCCATGGCGGCTACGGTTTTGCCATCAGGGTTGACGCGCATGTAGAACGCTTTGTTCTCGCGCGGGTAGTCGGTTACGATAACTGGCTTCTTGAAGTGCTTCTCGACGAGATAGCGCTCATGTTCTGACTGCAGATCGATGCCCCAGCGATCGACAGGATACTGGAACTTCTTCTTTTTGTTCGGCGCGCATTCCATGAGAATGTCGATCGCCTGTGTGTAGGTGATACGTTCGAAACTGTTGTCGCGCACGAACTCGAGCTTTTCGAGCAGTGTCATCTCTTCGCGTTCGGCCTGTGGTTTGAGCTTGTTCTCTTCGGCGTAACGTTTGCTCAGAAAATCCAGGTCATCGACACAGTGTTCGAGAGCGTAACCGATGAGGTATTTCAAAAAGCCTTCGGCGAGGTCCATGTTGTCTTTGAGGTCGGCAAAGGCGACTTCGGGTTCGATCATCCAGAATTCGGCGAGGTGGCGGGAAGTGTTGGAGTTTTCGGCGCGGAAAGTTGGCCCGAAGGTATAAACCTTGCCGAGTGCCATGGCAGCCAGTTCGGCTTCGAGCTGGCCGGAAACGGTAAGGTTGGTCGCCTTGCCGAAAAAATCTTCAGAGTAATCGACACTGCCGTCTTCGCGCAGCGGCGGGTCTTTTTCGGGCAGGGTGGTGACTCGAAACATTTCGCCGGCGCCCTCACAGTCAGAGCCGGTAATGATCGGCGAATGAATGTTAAAGAAGCCGAGATCGTTGAAAAACTTGTGAATGGCGAAAGTCATGGCGTGGCGAACGCGCAGTATGGCTCCGAACACGTTGGTTCGGAAGCGCAGATGACCGATTTCGCGCAGGAATTCGAGCGAATGTTTCTTGGGCTGCAACGGGTATTCTTCGGGGTCGGCGACACCTTCGACGCTGATGGTCTCGCACAGCAGTTCGACTGCCTGGCCGCTTCCCTGCGAAGCAACAAGCTTTCCCGAAGCACGCAGAGAGGCTCCAGTAGTAACTTTTACCATAACTTCTTCGGTGATGCCTTCGTAGCCCTTATCCAAATCGACGACCAGCTGCAGATTGCGAATGGTAGAGCCGTCATTCAGCGCGATAAAAGAAACATTCTTGCTTGCCCTTTTGGTTCTCACCCAACCGCGTACCGAAACAACCGCATCTGATGGCGGCATCGTCAGAATCTTGCTGATGGACTGGCTCATTGAATAACCTCGTTTGTATTTGATCACTGCATTCCTGCACCGGGCAGGTGCGCCGATTATACTGCACCGCCCCGATTCAGTCAATAATCGGCAAGCTGCAAAACTTGAACCGGGCGGCAGGTAGTGTATAATGGTTGATGAAACGAAGGGCGAAGGAGGATTGATGAAAAAGAAATATTACGAGATCAAGATCGAGCTGATGGAAGTCGAACCCGCAGTCTGGCGCCGTTTTGTCGTGCCGGCCGAGATTTCGCTCGACCGCCTGCATGACGTCATTCAGATCGTCATGGGCTGGCAGGACGAGCATCTGCACGAATTCAATTTCGGCAAACATCGCTATGTCGAAATCATCGATGACGAATTCGACGACAAGGAAACCTTTCTCGAAGGCACTGTGCGCCTCAACAAGCATTTCAAAAAGAAAGGCGACAGCTGCATATATGTTTATGACTTCGGTGATTCATGGAGCCATCGGCTGACTCTCGAAAACTCAGATTTCAAGCGTTCAGAAGACGATTTCGAAATGTGGTGCCTTGAAGGCGATCGCGCCTGCCCGCCTGAAGACGTCGGCGGCCCTCCAGGCTACGAAGAGTTCTGCAAAATCATCAAAAGCCCTAAAAACAAAGAACATGCCTCGACCGTCGCCTGGTCTAACGGCCTGCAGCCAACCGGCAAAAAGTTCGATCCAGCCTGGTTCGACGGTGACATGGTTAACGTGACGCTTTACTGGTATGCCCGCTGGTCACGGCCACGCAAGCTTGATTGAGAAAACAGGAGATACTTTACCGTAAGCGAAGAGTCTCATTGATCAATCACCGATGAAAAATCGCTGGCTTCAGACGGTTTCCAGCTGGTATTGCTGACTGCCCATGCCAAGCTTTTCGGTATAATCGAGAATTTCGCGGCCGCGCCCGAATACCGTCTTTCCTGCGACTTCGTCGATCTTATCAAGACATGCCCGGTCGATGGCTACCGGGTCGGTTGAGGCAAAAATACCGACATCGGGCAGCAAAGGCGTCATTTTGCGACCTTCACAGTCGCAGCCTGAAGTCAGATTCATGGCGAAATTGACATAAATATTCTGTTTGCAGATCTGAGCGGCAAAGCTGTAATCGGCCAGCTTTGCCGTAAAGCTGCCCAGCATGAGAAAGCGCAGATAGTTCGTATGAATTGCATGGTGCGGGCAGGTCGCGGTGCAGGCTGCACAACCGACACATTTCTGCCGGTCGATGCGCGGCCACCAGGTCTGCAGATTGATCGCATCGACGGCACATACCTGTCGGCAGGCACCGCACTTACGGCAGAGAAACGGTATTATAAAAGGTTTGGCAGAAAGATGCTGAGCCATTTTGCCGCCACGGGAAGCAAAGCCCATCGCCAGCTGCTTGAGCGCGCCGCCAAACCCGGCCAGCGTATGCCCCTTGAAATGCGCCAGAACAATCAACTGTTCGTAGGGTTTGAAACCTGATGCGATATAGCACTTTTTGAACTGGCGCCCGGCGATTTCCTGAATGTAATAGTCCTGCCCGACTTCACCATCGGCAATCTCGATCGGCAGCTGGGTAAAACCGTGCTCGCGCGCGGTGATCAGATGGTTGGTGCGATTGTTGCGGCGGCCGCCGTAAAGAACGTTGGTCTCGATGTAGCAGGATTCTACCTGCTTCTGTTGAAGAAAGTCGATTATTCCGGCATAGTTTTCGGGCCCGAGAAAAGTCTGGTTGCCCTTCTCACCGAAATGCACCTTCAGCGGAACTTTCTGGCGCAGGGAAATGCGCTCGGCCTCGACCAGGTGCTTCAACAGTTTCCCTGCTGCAGCGCTGACTTCTGCGGCGTCGTGACTGGCGTTGAACGGGTGAAAGTAGACTCTGGCCATGGCTGCCCTTTGTTTTGTTGTCTTGAGCTTCAATCTTAATTTAAGCTACAGTTCGAAGGCAATCAAAACTTTGCAGACAGTGCTCTGAACTGTGCAATTTGCATGAGGTGCGAGTTCTCTGATATATTACACCTGCACTTAAAAGTAGTCTGAATCGCTGTTACAGGCCCGAGAGACTTCGAATTAATACTACTTTTTGCTTCTGGCTTCGAGCAGCAGCAGGTGCAGACAATCCTGAGCGAGGCCGGCATGGCGCAGACCGAAGGAAGGTCCGAGAACCTTGTCGGCAAGAGCCTGAATGCGACCTTTGAAAGATGTCAGCGCTTCCGCCGCTGCCGGGCCACTCAGCAGCGGGAACTGCCAGGCAAGGTCGTTGCTGGAATCGCGCTGCGCACCATGCCAGCCGAACGCGGCCGGGTCGGCCATCAGATCGGTTTCGAGCTCCGCCGTGAGCGGAAACAGGTCGAATGATACACCGAACGGATCGAAGGCCGGCCAGACGCCGGCAAGCAGATCGAGCGTGCCCTGACGGTCACTCTCGTCTTCGCCCGGAAAGCCGGTCATGAGAAACGAATGAACTGCCAGCCCCGCAGCAGCGGCATCGAGCAATACACGCCGGGCACGTTTCGCATCGACACCCTTGTGAAACCGCGCAAGAATTCTGTCAGAGCCGCTTTCCACGCCAATAAAAAGTTTCAGACAACCGGCTGCCCTTGCTTTGGCAAAGCCTTCACGTGTATGCCCCTCGTCAAGTCTGGCATAACCGATCCAGCAAACCGGCTCAGACAGAGAAGCGAAGATATCGCTCAGTTCGCGCAATCGTGCAGGAGGCAGTGCTTCATCGACAATCATGAAACGGCGATGCCCTTGTGCGAACAGTTTGCTGATCTCGGCTGCAACCTTCCTGACCGGCTTCGGCCGGTACAGCGGCCGGCCGGTCGCGGCGCGCACCGGATGAATACAGAAGGCACAACGCCCCCAGGGGCAGCCGCGGGCGGTTTCGACCGGCATAACCAGATGCGGAGTCAGGTAGTCATCGAGCGGAAATTCAGAAAAATCTGGCATCGGCAAGTCAGACATATTCTGCAGCGCAGTTTTTTCTGGCGCCAAGCCGCCCTTTTCAGCCCAGTTCAAGGCATTAGGAGCAGTTCCCGGCGTCATGCCAGCCGCTATTGCTGTTATCAGTGGCTCGCCATCACCCATACAGACCGCGTCGATTGTCGCTCCCAGCCATGATTGGCCGCCAAGAAGACTGCGGCGGTAGGTAAACGCATCACCACCAAAAACGATCTGGCACTTCGGCAATTTCTGCCTGACAAGTGCAGATAGAGCCAGAGCGGCCGGCAGCTGCGTATCAGATATGACTGAAAAGCCGACCAGTTCTGGTTCCCATGCAATAATGCCGGCGATTTCGTTTTCCAGATGCCTGGCAAACGGCAGCAGATCCGGCGCTTTCGTGGCTTTCTGCCAGTCGCGTGAGGTAACAGCCGAAGGCAGACCGCCGCAGGTATCCCAGAACAGGCGGCCGGTTCCGCGTGGATCGAAGCGCTCGTCAAAGATTTTCTGCATCTCCTGACTGGTGTTCAGATAGTTCTCAGCATTGCGCAAACAGTTTGGGTCGAGCAGACGCCTGAGCAGAAAATCTGCGAAGTCATGCGTGCTGGTCTGACGAAGCAGGTTCCGATATAAAGCGATATTCAGATCAAAAACGCGGGTTTCGGCGCCGGCCGACTGCAGCGCCCCGACCAGAACCGCCGGGGCCAGCGGTGGCTGCCGGGGATCCCATTGTGGCGGGAAAATCAGTGCTGCCCGCATAGTAAAACCCGCCGCACTGTTTCTGGATCAGTCTGTCTGTTCATCAGACTGATTGCCGGTCTGAGGCAGGAAACGCTCGTGGCAGCATGACCAGCATGATCCAGCCGACGAACATGAGAACGAGCGCCAGTCCAAAAGCTGTCTGAAAGGCAGCAATATCGTTGGTTGCCTCAGGTGACACCCATCTGACAATCAGCCCCATGACCCACATTCCCAGCCCGCCACCGACAAAACCGGTGAAGTTGTAAACCCCGAGTGCGGTACCGGCCATTCTCGCATCGAAGCATTCCCGCGCAATTCCGAAGCTGATTGAAAAAAAGCCGCCGCAGAAGCCCATAAACGTCAGCAGAGGCGTCATGTAAGGCGCAAGAGAATCAGTGGCAAAGACAATGGGAACCCAGCACAGCAGATATCCCAGCATACCCGAAGTCAGTACGGCATGCCGACGCTGCAACGAGCGGCCAGCAAGGATTCCGGAAATCAGTGCGCCAACCATCAGCCCGAGAGCAAGCCAGGTCAGGGCGTATCCGATCGAAGTATCGGGCATACCATAAACTCTTTTCAGGTATGGGCCGGCCCAGAGACCCTGAAAGCTGATAATTGTCGTTTCAAAGGCAAAAAAGTAAAAAGTGAGAGCCCAGAACCGGCGAGATTTAAGCATTACACGCAACCCGCCCGGCTGCTTCGCCGCGGCTGTGCTCTGCTCATCGACATTTGCATTACAGCGCTCACCA
The DNA here is from genome assembly GCA_029560455.1 of Candidatus Rifleibacteriota bacterium. Next base: position 8,579 of record JAKQKW010000342.1, on the reverse strand, counting down.
GACTCTTCGCTTTCCGGCGGGTTATCTCTGATAGTCAGCCAGAGCAGCCCAACCAGAACGAGGGTAATCAGGCTGACGACTTCCATGGTTGCGCGCCAGCCCCAGATCGACTTGATCACCGCCAGCGGCCAGGTCGAGCCGAGTGCGCCAAGATTGCCGACCGCCAGCAGCATGCCGGTCATAAAAGCGAACGCATCTTTACCAAACCAGCAGCCAAGAACCCGCAGCGCCGGCACATAAATACAGCCGACGCCGGCGCCAACCAGCCAGCGCGCAAGAACGGCCGCATGATACGATTCGGCCCGGCCGAAGGCAAAAGCGCCAAGACTGGCTACCAGCAGAAAAATCGACATGGTCTTGCGCGCACCCCACCAGTCGGAGAGGATTCCAACGGGAATCTGCACCGAGGCATAGCCAAGCAGATACATCGACGAGAGAAAGCCGAGCGCGGCAGGGTCGAGACCGAGATCGGCCGTCAGATCGCCGGCCATGACCGCAGTGCAGAAGCGGTGGAACATGACAAAAAAGTATGCCCCCGCCAGAACCCAGAAGATTACCCAGCGTCGTTGCATCTTAACCTCACCAGAACTTGTACAGTCAGTATAAACGACATTGTCTGCAAAATCACCTTTCTGACTTTTTTGGCAAATGTTGTCAGGTTCAGCAGCAATTATCGGTCTAAATTCAGGGACGGTTGAGAGATTTACTCATCTTGCGTTATGACTGGCAAATGTGTAATCTGTGGCGTGCCGACAATGTCATACCGTCATGGCGGAAAATTATGGAATCTTTGTTGTTTCTGTTTATTGCGGCTTCAATTGCGGGCTTTATCGACACGCTGGCGGGTGGCGGCGGGTTAATTACCGTGCCTGCGCTGATTTTGAGCGGAATTCCGCCACACACTGCCCTCGGCACCAACAAACTGCAGAGTTCGATGGGCTCAGGAACAGCGACCTTCATGATGTTCCGAAAGGGCCGTGTCAGCTGGCCAAATGTAAAAAATCTCATGCTGGCGGCTTTCATCGGTTCACTTATGGGCACAGTAGCTGTTCAGTTCATTGATTCATCCGTATTGAGCTTTGTCATACCTGCAGTGCTTGTGCTGATCGCCCTGTATTTTCTGTTTTCGCCGCAGCTGAGCGAGGTCGAGCGTCACCCCCGGATTTCTGACAATCTTTTTAAAAAGTTGCTGGTGCCGGTGATTGGCTGGTATGACGGCATGTTTGGCCCGGGCACCGGTTCTTTCTTTGCGATGGCCGGCGTTTCACTGCGAGGTCAGGGCCTGATCGACGCGACGGTCGTCGCTAAAACCCTGAATTTTGCGACCAATATCGCTTCACTCATTGTTTTTCTGATAGCCGGTAAGGTGGTCTGGCTGTATGGCTTTACCATGATGGCCGGGCAGTTCATTGGGGCGGCCGGCGGCTCACATTGCCTGCTGCGTATAAACCCGCGCTATCTGCGAATACTGGTAGTAACCATGTGTCTTGCGATGCTGGTCAGGTATGCCTGGTCGGCCGGCTGGCTCGGCTGAATACAATGATACTGGTCAGCTTTCCGGTGTAACTGACGATTTTTCATCTTTTTTGCGTCTGCCGAAAAATAAAGCCAGCAGAACGATTGCCGAGAGCAAAAAAAGTATCGAGATACCGACAACGGCAAAAATCTGCGCGCCCTCTGCCGCAATTGGCGGCAAACCCAATTCTTTACGAATGCTATCCTGGATGGCAGGAATTGAGCCATGCTGAGTGCAGTATATTATGCCAGGACCAGTAAGATCGCCGTGGCTTCGGTATTCACAGGCCGTATCAGCAGGTATTAAAGGCGACTTCAAAAACTTGTCGACGACCAGAGTTCCTGTGGCGCTGGTAACATCGGCATGTGTGATCTCCTTCATGGTATTACCATGATCTTCATTGTACATTGCAACGGCACCGGCCAGCACGCGCTGATTGGCATGGCAGGCTTTGCCGCGAGCTGAAGCATAGCTTATTCTGAAGCCAATAATCTTTTCGAGCCAGAACCGGCGCAATCTTTCGCCGACCGTCAGCTCATTTCTGACCTGATCAGGGGGCTCTATTACTGCATCAGGAACCGGTCCGGCTGTTCTGAGAAGTTCACCCGCATGAATGTAAACACTCACATGTAAAGACGGGAGGCTACAAAACACCGAAATATCAGAAAACATACAAAAAACGAGAATTAAGACAAGCTGACGCTTCCAGGTCATTTCAAAGCCCCGCAGTTTCAGATATCTCGCCAGCCACTTGGATCAATGCCTTTTCCCGGCCGTGGCACCGGCCTGTTGTGACTTTTCCTTGATCTGCGAAAGCCGTTGCCGGGCCTCTTTGTAATTGGGATTGAGCCTGATCGCTTCCTGCAGTTCTGCCACGGCTTCTTCTTCTTTTGCCATCTGAAAGTAAAGCTCGGCCAGTTTGTAATGCAGATCGGGAAAGGCCGGATGCCGTGCCAGATAGTTGCGATGCATCTGCACGAGCGCCTCGATTTTAGAAAAATAACCGGAAAGATGTTCAAGTCGCTTTGACAGATCGTGATACTCGGTGCGAATAACGGTCGCCATCTGAAACTCGGCAAAGGCTTCGGCGAACGAGCCCTGCAGCTGATGGAAGCAGCCAGCGTAGTAATGGCCGCGCAAGCCCTTGTGATCGAGCCGGTCGAGTTCTTTGAGCGCCAGCCCGGGCTGACCTGATTCACCGAGCGCTATCGCCAGATTGATTCTGGCGTCTCTGAAAGCTGGATTAATCTCAAGGGCCTTGCTGAAAGCCTTCTGAGCCGCATCAAAATTGCTGGCGAAGCAATGCAGGCGCCCGAGGTCGTTCCAGCAATCGGCAAAACGCGCCGCTTTCTGGCAGCGCTCGGTCATCTGCTGAATCGCGCGGTTGAGCTTGTCGCGGTCGCCAAGAACATGCCCGAGCATGCCGATGGCGAGAAGATTGTTAGAGTCAAGCTCGATCGCTTTGTGCAGAACGATGATGGACTCTTCAGGAATTTCGCGACACATGAGAATTTCGCCAAAAATCTGATAAAGCTGCGAAGAATCATGGCAGAAATTCAACAACTCACGGGCTTCAGCTTCTGCCTCAGGCAGCATGCCTTCATCGAGCAGCAGTTTGAGTTCGTTGATCAGAATACTCAGGTTCTCGGCATTGATACGGGGAAACAGCACATCAACGTTACCTTTTCCGGCCATAAGTGAACTGCCGTTTCCGTTGGAACCGTCATGACCATTGCCGTTTGAAGATCCTTTACCATTGTTTTCATCTTTTATCACCAGGTTAACTGCAGCACGAACTGCCGAGCAGAAGCGGTTTTGCGGGGTAACCTGAAACACTGTCTTGCCGTCTTTTCTCGACACATCCTGGAATTCGGGCAGACAGCCGGCAATGCGCAGACGGGTTTTCGGCAGGTGCTCAGGTCTGAAGTCTTCCCTGGCCTTGTTGGCTAGAACCGTGACTTTGTTCTCCGGGTATCGAAGCGTAGTCAGAACCTGGAAGAACCTGACAGAGTTCTTAACGTTGAGAATATCCTGTGAGTCGAGCATGAAAAACACTCGCTCAGATGATTCTATCGCCGCCAGAACGACAGGATTGATGCCGTCATTGGTATCGATGATCACATAGTCAAAAAGTTTCTGGCAGCAGCCGATTATTCCCGCCAGGTTCTCTATGTGAAGTTGTTCGGCTTCGATTATGTTATTTGGCGCGCTCAAAATATGCAGATTTTCATGTACAGAAGAAAAATGGCCCTGAATCTGCTCAGCGTTCACATCCTGATTATGAATTATGCGGGCAAGGTTGACGATTGAATTCTGGCTGTAAACGCCCAGCAGAAAAGTGCCGTCACCATAGTGCAGATCGAGGTCGAGAAAAAGAACCTTGCGTTTGTGCTCGCGCGCGAGTATCTGTGCCACGGTCGTGGCAAAAGTCGTCTTGCCGCAGCCACTTCCAGAAGATACAACCGAAATGACCCTGCCCTTTACGTTTTCTTCGCATTTCAGAACCGCCGCTGCTTTCTGGGTAACCTCTCTGAGCCGACGACTCAGAGCCTGCATGATCTTGGAACTGATGGTGCGACTCATGGGAGACGGAGAATCTATCAGTGGCCAGAGCTTGTCTGAAGGCAATTTGAAAATGCTGCCGGTGCGAACCACCCGGGCCGTCGTCGAGCGCGAGGAGGTGCGGTCGTAAAGAGACATTTCGCCGAAAAATTCCCGTTCACGTACCCGTGCAATAACTTTTTCGGTGCCAGTCAGATCTGTTACGCAGATTTCAACTTCACCGGCTTCAACGATGAACAAATCCCAGTTTTTGTCGCCTTCGTTAAAAATTTTTTCGCCCCGATGAATTTCGCTTTTGACTGCGATATTGTTCAGGGCTTCGAGTTCGCTCTCAGACAAATCCTCAAATAAAGAGATCTTCGGTAACATGCTCAGAACCTTTCTCTAATTTACGCTTTACCGGCATATCAATGGGTCGCGACAATATCCCGTGTCACAGACAACCACTCACTTCTCGCAAGCATATCAGATTGCCTCGCTGAGATCAATAATGTTTAACGTTATATTTGATCAATAAACAACTTCGAGATTAAAAAAAGAACTACCGACTTAAAATGTGTTACCTTATATAAAGCTAAAACGTATAAGAGTTGTTGATACATTTTGTGGGCAGAGGTGAAAATTATGAAAAAGCTCAGGCATCTGTCGATAATTCTATTGCTGGTAAGCTCGCTTTTCATGACCGGTTGCGATGCGACGCAGATTCTCGATGTCATCAGCAAGGTCGCGCAGGGCGTACAGCAGGCCATGCCTGCAATCCAGAACGTTGTGAATACTTTTTCCAATATCTTTGGCAATAACAACAACAATAATAATAACAATACAGCCGCCAATAACACCAATACGCAGCAGACAGCCGATACCAGCACCAATTCACAGGCAAACGTCACTACCATCGACCCCAACGCCGAAGACGTGACCAGCAATAACAATACCGGGCAGAATAACAATAATGGTCAGCAGGCAGCGACCGTCGAAGAGATCATAAGTGGAGCCCAGATTGCCGTTCCTTACAGCCAGGTAGGCACCGAGAGCAATCTCGCTGAAGCCGCTGCCATCAAGACTAAATACGGCATCACCGTCCTCGATGGCAAAAACTGGCAGGATCAGTGGAACTCGGCAACCGCCGCCCAATGGACCAGCCAGCAGGCAGCACAATTCGCCGCCATCATGGAAAAGCTGCCGGGCAACTTCAGAAACTGCACCCGCGGATTCACCATGCAGAGCACCATTCGTGATAACGATGGGAATGAGCCAAGCGGCCTGGGCGGTGATCCGATCATGATCAGCAACAAAGCAATTGGGGCCGGCGGCTGGATAACCATGGAAGAACTGGTTGTGCATGAAATGACCCACCAGTTTCAGGCTAAGAATGCTGATGTCCTCAGACAATGGGCAGCTAAATTCTGGCCCAACAACCAGCCGGTGCGCTCTTCGATTACTGACTATGGCAACACCGACTCGGGCGAAGACATGGCCGAATGCGTAGCCGCCTATTTCAAAGATCCAGAAAAAATGCGCCAGCATGACCCCGAACGTTACGAATTCATCCGGCAGAATATCTGGAAATGATGAGGAGATTAGAAATGACCCGCTCAAGCATATTTATACTCATGATTCTGTTCCTTGGCATGCCCGCATTCGCGATGATCAGAACGCTTCCCTTTCCCGAACTCGTGCAGAAAGCCGAAGCGATAGTGATTGCCAGCGTCGATACCCAGCAGGTAGTTTCGCCGGCCGATGCAAAAATACCCGAAACCAGCACGATCGTTAAGATCGAGAAAATTCTTAAAGGTGCTATCGAAGCCGACAAGCCTCTTCAGTTCAATACTCCTGGCAGCAAAGACCATGTTGTGCGCGATCGTCCCAGATTCCCGATTCCAGGCGAAAGAGTTGTGCTTTTCCTGGTAAAAAATGAAGAAGGCAGCTGGCGCATTCTCAACGGCCCTCAGGGTCTCTGGCCACTCGAGACCGGCAGCGACAAAACTCTGGGCATGGGCTTCAACTACTCGATAGAGCAGGTTGAAAAAGAACTCGCCGGGAAATAGCATTGAAGAAAAAAACTGCCACAGCACAAACCAAACTTTTATTTCCGAAACAGGTCGAAGCAGACGCCAGATTTGAGCAACTCCAGAGCTTTCTCAGACAAAATTCAGAAAAGCTGTGGCCGGGCAGCAACGTGCTGGTGCCGGCCGCGGCTTTTTCTGATTCGATAAAAGCTGCTCTAGTAGCGGCCCGAAACAACGACCGGCTGTCGCGCGGCCTCGAAAGCATCGAGCGCATACTCGAAAACGAAGCCAACGGGCTCGCCCTGGTCGACAAAAAAACCGGCGAGAAAAGAGTTCAGAGAATTTCGCGCCTGCTGATAATGAGCAATGACTGTGTCGACCGCTTCAACCGCAAGGTAGAATCACTATTGCGCGAGCATGGGCAGAGAGTGATGGCACTGCGAATAGCTGCCGGCGCACAACAACTGGGTGAAGCAATCTTAGGCCCCGAAAAAGCAGTCAAGCTTCTTCTCGTCGAACACAAAGAAGACGTTGCAGCAGTGCTGCTCGCGCTGCTCGAACCGACACCGGCAACCTGATTACTGCCGTTTCAGGGAATTCTGGTTTTACGGTAGTAGCGCATGATAAAATGCGCAATATCACTGCCGAAAATGAAATAAAAGATCACCAGCGTCATGATTATCAGAAATATTTCGACGCTGCGCCTGGGAAAATGCAGAAACGAGAGATCATTCAGCAGATCTTCGTTGATGTATACCCGTATTTTGCTCAAAAATCGCGAAGACCATGATGGCCTGAGCACAAGCAGCAAGAAGGCAAGAAACAGGGTCAGCAGCAGCCAGTGCCAGGAGAGCTCAGGCCTGAAAAACATGCTGACCAGCAGCGAAAAATCGACGGCTGAAAGAATGGCAAATACTATCAGCCCTTTCCAGTTATTCAGCTGTACCAGCAGACTGGTCTCATCCAGTCTTGCCTTGCGGTCTAACTGCTTTTGCGCGGTTATCTCGAGTTTTTTGCGAATCGCCACCAGAACATTCAGAGCCTGAAAAAATTCGACCGGCAGCAGAATTGTCGAAGATTCTTCCAGCCGCAGCAGAACTCGATCATTTGCAAGCAACACAACCGAAATCTTTATCGCATCGGAGTCTGGCGACGAATAGACTCCTGCCTCGCCCGACGCAAAATTCTCCAGAAAGTCGATTACGCGCGTAAATTCACGATAATCGACTCTTCGCACCGGATGATCCTTGATGCGCAGCAGAACCTGCGAAGGATCGGCCTGGTCGAGAAATACGGCGAGCCCGAGCATACGCGAGTCGCCTACATAAGTCGCGCCCGAAATGAAATCGAACGCGCCCGGCCGGTTGAATTTGCCGTGAACCTTGACCATAGATCAATTGTGTCACCAGTCAGATGATAAGCCAAGAGGAAATTTCGTCAGCATTACTATGCCGCCGAAGCCGCATTGTTCAGTCAACATCGACAGGAGCGATATGCAGGTCTTCTTTTTCCAGCGGCAAAAATGGCAGCAGCAGAATTCCCGGTGTCGCAAACACCAGCGTCGCGATAAAAAAGCCGATATAGCCGGTATACTGCTGCACATAGCCGCTGGCAATACCGGCACCCATGGCACCAAATGCCATCAGTCCCGTCGAAATTGCATAATGCGCGGTCGGATATTTTGAATCCTGTGTAATGAACATCAGATAAACCATATAGGCGGCAAAGCCGAAACCGTAACCGAACTGGTCACAACCGACGATAAGCGAAACCCAGACCTTGCCGGGCTGGGTCATGGCCGCCCAGATATACATCAGATTCGGCACGTTCATCGCCAGCACCATCGGCCACAAAGAACGTTTAATGCCATAGCGCGAGATGACCATGCCGCCGATGATGCCGCCGAGAGTCAGCGCAACCACACCGACAACTCCCGTAATAAAGCCAACTTCAGAGGTAGTCATACCAAGACCGCCCTTTTCGATTGTGTCGATCAGGAACGGGTTTGACATTTTGCTGACCATCGATTCGCCAAAGCGGTAGAGCAAAATGAAGCCGAGAACTATGTGCAGCTTTGCCTGCGAAAAGTATTCAGCAAAAGCCTCTTTGAACGGGAACGAGGCCTTCTTGTCGGCATCCTTGCGCGGCTTCGGCATGGCAAAACTGCCGAGAATCACGAAAAGCAGATATACCGCCGCGGCGATTACCAGTATGTTACGCCAGGCTTCCGATACCACCGCGCCGGGAACGGCTTCAAAGGTGCCGGCCAGATAGATCAGGCCGCCGTTGCAGAATACGTTGGCCAGGCGGTATGCCGTGCCGCGTATACCGACGAAATATGCCTGGTCTTCCTGAGACAGCGCGAGCAGATAAAAACCATCGGCCGCGATGTCATGTGTTGCCGACAGAAACGCGACAATGGTCAGTATGATGAGCGTCGGCGTCAGAAAATTCTGCATGGTTATCGTCTGCGAAACGATAAGAATCGCGAC
>JAKQKW010000341.1 GCA_029560455.1 Candidatus Rifleibacteriota bacterium | reverse complement strand
ACAATCGGAGCATTTTCAGACAGGTTCTTTTTCTGCAGGAAACCGCTGACGATATTGGCGACATAAGCCTGAATCAGGCCGGCATCATTGGTGGCGGTGCCATCGGTATAAAGAGCGACCTGCCCTCCGCTTTCGCGACGGGAAGACCCGGCAAACCCCGCGGGAATCTCGATTATCGCTCTGACGGCTTCTGAGTCAAGCAGCTTTTCGGCGGCAGAATCATTCTGAATAAAAAATTTCGCGTTGAAGTGGCCGCTTGCAGATATCTCGGCAACTAGTTCACGTGACAGAACCGAGTTATCATGATCGATTACCGCCAGATCGACGTTACGCAGCTCAAGCACGAAAGCCTGAGCCAGGATGATAATCTGCAGGGCCGGAAAAATGAAAGTCAGCACCCGCATGCGCGGGTCGCGAAAGAGTTCGAGAAACTCCTTGAGAAATAACTGGCGAAAGCGGCTAAACATTTGTATCCAGCTTTAATCTGAGATTTTTGAGAGCAGCGACGAGCATGACAGCGGCATAAACCAGAAGCACCACGGCATTGAACCAGAGAATTTCAAGGCCGGCTCCTTTAAGATAAAGGCCTCTGAGGATGCTGATAAAATAGCGGGCGGGAACGATGAGACTCAATTTCTGAATGAACCAGGGCATGTTGGGTATGGCAAAGACGAAACCACTGAGAAAAAGGGTCGGCAGATAACCTGACATCAGCGCCGCCTGATTGGCGAGCACCTGGCGTTTCAGCCGGATACTGAGAAACAGCCCGAAGAACAGAGAGCCAGAAAGAAACAGGCCACAAAGCAGAAACATCAGCCCAAGACTGCCACGGAATGGCACCCCGAACCACCAGCGCCCGACAGCATAGGCGAGCAGCATATCGACAAAGCCGATCGCCAGGTAAGGCACCACTTTGCCGAGAACCAGCTCCGGCACGGTAACCGGTGTACTGATCAGCTGTTCCATGGTTCCGGTTTCCCATTCTCTCGCGATGGTTACCGAAGTCAGCATCGAAGCAATGATGACCATGACTATCGCGATCACTCCGGGAACAATGACGTTTCGACTTCGCAGATCCTGGTTATACCAGACCCGGTTCGCGATATTTATCTTAACGGGCCGGTTTGGAGCAGCTGCTGCAAATTTTCGGGCATCGAGTGCAGCGCCGGCAATAATGCCGAGAGCGCGGGCATAATTGAGGGCAAAATTGGCAGTGTTGGCATCGCTGCCGTCAACAATGATCTGAGCTGCAGTCTGAGCACCATTGAGAGAATTGCGGCCAAAATCGGCAGGAATGGTGAGAGCGGCAAGGATCTGTCCGGAACCAAGAGCTTTTTCAATTTCACGGTAATTGTCGGTTCTGGCGACCACGGCAAAATATGGCGAGCCATCGAACAGCTCGACAAAATCGCGGCTCTGGCGATTATTCGCCTGATCGAAGACGATGACAGGAACATCGTTCAGATCCATGTTCAAAGCATAGCCAAACAAAATCAGCAGCAGAAGCGGTATTGCAAGAGAAATTCCGAGACTGCGCCAGTCGCGAAGCACATGCAGACATTCTTTTACGGCAACAGCCCTGAAACGTCGCAGGTTCATTGTTTGAACCCTTCTTTCTGATCATCAGCGAAGTGAGAAGCCGAAAGCTGCACGAAAACGTCTTCCATGCCTGGCGCGACCTCACGCAGGAATTCGGGATCAATGATTTCAAGCCCAGGAAGCACATTACGGGCAGTTAAAATCTCAGGACTGTCGGCAACCACATGCACGCCAGCGCCGAAGACATAAGCATCATGAACTCCTGCAACTTTCTTCAGAGCATCGATCTGTTCAGATGTCAGCGTTTTCTTCACCTGAAAAATCCGGTTTTTAACCGCAGTCTTTTTTATTGCCGCCGGGGAGTCGCATGCCATAAGGCGGCCGCGGTTGATAAAGGCGATGCGATCGCAGTATTCAGCTTCTTCCATATAGTGAGTGGTCACGAAAACCGTAATTCGGTGCCGTGCCATCTCGCGTATGGTCGCCCAGAAGCGCCGGCGGGTAAGCGGGTCAACACCGCTGGTAGGTTCATCGAGAAACACCACACCCGGCTCATGCAGCAGGGAACAGGCAAGCGCCAGTCGCTGCCGAAACCCGAGGCTCAGCTGACCGACCCGGGCATCGGCATAGCCCTGCAAGCCAGCCAGTTCCAGCGCCCAGTTCAGGCGGTCCGTCATCTGTGAACCGCCAAGGCCGTATATTCCGCCATAAAACCTGATGTTTTCTGCCACCGTGAGTTCGGTGTAGAGCGAAAATTTCTGGCTCATATAACCGATGTTCTGCTTGATTTTTTCTGAATCAGTAAGCAGATCGAGGCCACTGACGGTGCCTGAACCAGAACTGGGAAGCAGAAGCCCGCAGAGCATTCTGATGGTCGTGCTTTTGCCGGCACCGTTCGGGCCAAGAAACCCGAAGATTTCGCCCTGTCTGACTTCAAGACTGATTTTATCGACGGCACAAAAATCACCAAAATGGCGGCCAAGCTGCGAAATTCTGACCGCAAAGCCATCACCCGCGGCTGTCTTCGGTTCAGCAAACCTTTCTGCTGCTTGATTATCCAGCGTCTGACTGCTCTCAAGATAGCTGACGAAAATATCTTCAAGCCCTGGCTTTTCAACGGCATCCCAGCTGCCCCGGCATTGCAGTTCGGCGGCTGTATCGCTTACCAGGCGCCCGGTTTCGGCGAAGTCGGCATTTTTTCTGATTCTGATGCTGTTGGCAAAAAGCCTGATTTCATGGTCTCCCGTGTGTTTTTTAAGGGCAGAATAAAGCAGCCCGGTATTTTCTCCGCGCCAGACGGCAATTTCGAAGCCGGACCTCTCGATTATTTCCTGAACGGTGCCGGAAACGAAAATCCGGCCTTCGTGCATCAAAGCCAGGCTGCTGCATCTTTCGGCTTCGTCAAGATAAGAGGTCGAAACGATCATGGCGACGCCGCCCGCAGAAAGATTCTGCAGCATCCGCCAGAAATCGCGGCGACTGACCGGATCAACGCCATTGGTGGGCTCGTCGAGAATCAGCAGCATCGGCGTATGAACGACCGCACAGACCAGCTGCAACTTCTGTTTCATGCCGCCGGAAAGATTACCAGCAAGCCGCTTTCTGAAAGGATGCATGTAGCTGAAATGCAGCAACTCGTCAATTCTTGCAGCCAGCCCTTCTTCAGGAACGCTGTAGATATCGGCGTAGAATTTAATATTTTCTTCGACCGTCAGATCGGGATACAGGGCAAAGCGCTGGCTCATGTAAGCAATGCGGTTTCTGACGGCAACCGGCTCCTTGACCGGGTCATACCCGCAAAC
>JAKQKW010000340.1 GCA_029560455.1 Candidatus Rifleibacteriota bacterium | reverse complement strand
ACGCCTTGAGGCAGCAAAAAAACTTGGTGATGTCGCAACCGCTGAGGCTGTCAGACTGTTACTTCTGCATCGCGATGACCCCGATTTCAGAGTAAAAGAAGAGATTCAGCGCTCGCTCAAAAAAATCGACCGCCGCACCTTCCTGAATTAGTGCTGGTTTAAACGGCGGCGGCAGGGGCGGGCTTCTGTTCTGCGACGAACGAGAAGATGAGAACCCAGAAGCAGAGAATCAGTGAGGCTACCGGCAGCTGCAGGGCTGTCGGCATCGAATAGACGAGCATGACGCCAGGTATCCAGACGCACCAGCCGGCGACGACTACCGGCAGAACCTTGACCAGGGCAAACTGTGCCGTCAGTATTCGTCGCACCGCTTCAGCTCTGATGCCATTTTCACGCAGAAAAAATATTGTAACCAGCAGAAAATTCGCGACCGGACTGTAGACGAACTGGTCGACAAAAGCCTTGAACAGCAGTGTCTGCAGGCCGTTGCCTTCGCCAAACCACAGGGCCTGATAGCTGTAGAAAATGTCGGTGATGATGCCTATGCAGCCGAACAGCAGTCCGACAAACAGCAGATTATGCAGGTTTCTGGCGTTCATTTTACCCTGCTGAAAGAAGATGATTTTCAGTATTTCCGGCAGCAAAGCCGCAGACAATACATAAACCCCGAACGAAAACGGGTAACCGACCGAACTCTTAAGCGCCGAAACCTTGCCAAGCCCGCTGCTGAAAGTGGCGCTCGTCGCGTTCGCCGCAAAAAACAGCAGCATGAATACCCAGAGTATCGCACCGGGCTTGATATTGGCCTTGAACGCCAGCTTGATCTGTGAAACCGCTTCGACGACGGGCATAGGTGTAACTGTCTCCTGAGTATGCATCAATTGTGCCTTACCTCAGAATACCCCAAACTCCGCCGAAATAAAAGCCACGAATTATATAAGAGCGCATTGAATTTTTATACTGATTCGTCCGGCGCGGCCTATCAGCCGGGTTACTTTTCTGCTGACAGGAGGTCAGCTATACTCGGCAACATCAAGATAGATGATGCCGGGTGCTCCAGCGAACTTTTGTTTCCAAGTTTTCGCTCAGCAGAACCGCTCTATCCTGCGCGGTTCTGCATAAGCACATCCTGTGCAAAACAAGCTTCCGAAAAAGTAATCCCGGCTTCTCTCCGCGCCTGCCTAAAACAATTTTTAATAAGCTTTTGTATAACTTGCGTTACCACCGGGTTACAGAGATCTGCTGTTCAATTTTTGCTGTCAGCCAATGATAAACACAGATAAACGCTGATGCGGCCAGATAAAATCCGCTTTATTTATCAAGCGCTCAATAGTATGCTGGTTGTGTCGCTGACCTTATATAACAGGATTTTGCCTATGAGGAGCTTTAAGGAGTTTACGCTTTGTTGCCAGCGTCTTTTTGTTGTCTGAATGCAAAATACAGATTGATTGTCGGTACACTGGTGTTTTGCCTGCTGGTTTTTCTGATCGATGTTCTCGTTTATTCCGAGAAGCCGGGGAATTATGCTTCCATATCCAAAAAGTCTCGGCCAACCCGGGAAAAAGAACCTGGAGAAATCGATCCTGAAAAAAACTCTGATTTTATTGTCAGAAACAGGCTGCATCCTGGTAATCAAGACTGGGCGATTATTGCAAAGATCAGAAATGGAAAATTGATTTATTATATGGAAGGCAGCCCGGAATACATCGGCGACCGTTATGAATACTATTATGATAATGGCCAGTTGTGTGGCTATGTTGAAAGAAGCAAAGGAATTTATACTAATGCTGACCGGGGAGTTCCATTTGGTTGGGCGTGTTTGGAGGATTTTTCAGTATTTCGCTACCCGGTAAAGGCTGGCCGTATCATCGGTTGTATTGATAAATACGGCAAGGCAGTCCGTTTTTCTTACGAGGAGCTGGTGAGAAAAGAGATGATTATGGTGGCTAAAGCTGCTGATAATCAAAAACGGGTTCTGGAGTTTCTCAAAAATTCGGAAAGCTTTTCTTTCTGGCCTCTGGAGCCGGGATCTGATCTTTTTTATACGATCAGCAGCATGCTGGCCTATGGAAACATCGAGGGAACCGAACCTCTTATTGGCAGTTTCTGTCTTGAATTGACCGACAGCCGGCAATTTGAAACAATCTGTTGTCAGGCAATCGAATCCGGCAATATGCAGCTTGTTGACAGGCTGCTCAAGGCCAGACCCGAAGTGATAAAGACCTTTTCGGAGGAGCCCCTTCGTTATGCCGCCTGGTATGGTTACCCTGAGGCGGTCAAAGCTCTTTTACAGGGTAGTATTAAATTTGCGACCGAATCGGGGTCTTCTTTTGAAGAAGACTGGGCTGCAGTTGGATTTGCAGCTGAGAATGGTCACATTGAAGTTTTTGATCTTCTGCTTGCTGCTAATCATACATGGAAAAGCTCAAGAGTTCTGGGACGCATCTGCAATATGGCGCTGCGGCATGCGGTGATTTATGGTCGTGACCTGTTTCTTGCTCATCTGATAACGCAAAATTTTCTTGAGAATCTTGATGAATCCGAGTTGCGAAGTCTGGTAGAGAAGACCGCGGAAAAAAGACGCGAAAACAAGTTTAAGTTCACTTCCGATAAAAAACTGATTAGCGATTATCTGGCAGACGAAGAGATGAACAGGGCCAGATGTCTGAAGCTGATCCTCGATGCGAAAAAGATGCCGGTAGAGTTTCTGCATGGAGCTTTCAAGTTGGCAATTGCTTACCGGCAGCAGCATATTCTGAAAGTTCTGCTGGATAATCAGATCAGTCCTGATTTGAGGCTTGAATTTGGCATGACACCCCTGATGAAGATATTTTCACGATGGAACCGCGATCAGAGCTTAGACTATGAAATTGCTATTGTGGAACTTCTGATCAATTATGGAGCTGATATCAATGCGGTCGACAGCAATGGCAGGTCTGTTCTGGAACATGCGGTTATGCTTGGCAGATCACCGCTTTTCGAAAAAATTCTCACGCAGACAGGCCAGGAAAAAGCAGCTCAAATTAAAGCTTTCACAGCTGCTGCCGTCGATGAGAGCTTTTCAGCCATGGAAAGGATTTCCGAAATTCCTGGCTTCGTTTTGACCGAAGATGGCAGACCCGCTCTGCAGAAATGTCTTGAACTGCAGAAAACCAGATCACTGGACTGGTTCCTGCGCCGCGGCATAATCGCCAGCAGCTTACCCACCATAGAAAAGTAAATACACATCGTCTGCCTTCAAAAAATCGCTCAGGGTCTGAAGGTGTTTTTATGTTTGCAATCTTCTACTTTTTGCGCGAAAATGCTGCAGGGTTTGTTGCAGCGGCATAAATCTTTATACAACAACTTTTACAAGCAGGGTTACGCAATGCCAACACTCGACTGGATCGGCAAAAAGGCCGTAGTAAACCATCATCGCCAGGTTCCTTTTCACCTTCTCAAAAAGAGAGAAGACCTTTCCTGCGGTGAGCCGGACAGCGGCAATCTTCTGGTGCAGGCCGACAATCTTCTGGCTCTCAAGGCACTTCTGCCATATTACGCCGGCCAGGTTAAGTGCATATACATCGACCCGCCCTACAATACCGGCAATGAAGGCTGGGTTTA
>JAKQKW010000337.1 GCA_029560455.1 Candidatus Rifleibacteriota bacterium | reverse complement strand
CCCATTCCGAACTCAGCAGTTAAGCTCAAAGACGCCAATGGTACTGCGGGGGCAGCTCCGTGGGAGAGTCGGTCGCCGCCAGGTCTATGAGAGCCTCGTAGCTTATGTTACGAGGCTCTCACCTTTTTAGCCCAATCAGGTCTCGCGTCGCGGCGACCGACCCTCCCACGCGTGGGAGGCCTGCGCGCGCTGAATCCTCAGGCGCGCAGGCATACGCGACATCCTGTCGCTAAGTCGGATCGCTGCCAGAAATCTAACCACTATGGTGCCGGCAATAACCAAAAGTCGGTCGCCTGCGCTTTACAACTGTGCACTGATTCGCAATATGAACAGCGCTGAATAAGGTTATCAAGTGCAGGCCTGTAAACGGCCAGTTTCAATAAGGGGCGACCGTCTTCAAGCGAACTGGTGCGAGGGGAGCAGACGGTGATTCTTTTGCGAAAGCTTGCGAGCGAAGCGAGTCGCTGGAGCAAAAGAACACCTTCTGCTAGACCGAAGCTGCCCCGATTTTAAAGATGGTTTCAAACTGCCAGACAATTCGGCGCAAAAGTCGGTCGCCTGTGCTGTAGAACAATGCACTGATTCGCAATATCAACAGCGCTGAATAAGGTTATCAAGGGGCAGGCCTGTAAACGGCCAGTTTCAATTGGGGGCGACCGTTCTCAAGCGAACTGGTGCGAGGGGAGCAGACGGTGATTCTTTTGCGTAAGCTTGCGAGCGAAGCGAGCGCTGAAGCAAAAGAACACCTTCTGCTAGACCGAAGCTGCCCCGATTTTAAAGATAGTTTCAAACTACCAGACAATTCGGCGCAGAAGTCGGTTGCAGAAATGCACCAATTCACAGGTTAACGTCTGTTAAAACCATAATCAATGAACAGCGCTGAATATGGTTATCAGGGGCAGGCCTGTAAACGGCCAGTTTTGAACAGGGGCTACCGGCTTTTAAGAGGGAGGCTTGAATTGAGCGGGGCTTGAAGGTACGAATTGAGAATGGTTCGCAAAAAAGTGGTTTGCGGCGAATTGGTGTGATACTCTTTAGTTGATACACAGCTATAGATGACTGGAAGGTTGAAGGATCTACGGAAAAACTCGACGGAAAATTAATCAGTCAGAATGAACTCAGGCGAAAAGTCGTGCTGCTGGCGGCGCCGGTTGCAATTTTTTCCGGGGTGGTTTTTGGTTCTGAGTGCGTGCGTATTGGCAAAATTCCGCTTGCGATAATAGATTTCTCTATGGCGATCCTTTATGTGGTTGCCTGGTATGTGGCTTATCGCAAGCCAGAAAGCACTTTTCCATGCAACTTTTCAGCGGTTTCGACCTCTTTCTTTTTTTATTATCTTTTTATATCTGGTGGAATTGAGGGTCTTGGAATTCTCTGGAGTCTGGTGATTCCGCTGATCAGTTTTTTTCTGACCGGCTTTCATACGGGCGGGCGAATCTGTAGCGCTTACCTGCTTATGACCCTTATTGCAATTTCCTATGACTGGTATTCTCCTGGCGTTCTCTACCATTACAGCTATGCCTTTCTTTTGCGCTTTTATGGTGTTAACCTGCTTATTCTTATAATTTCCGGAGCTTATGAATACCACAAGGGCAAGATCGAGAACGCCCTGCTGGAGCTTCTCTACGCTGCTGAGGAAGATAAAAATCGAATAGCACGCTCTGAACTGCGCTACCGGGCTCTCTTTGAAGGCACTGGCCAGGGAATCATCGTTGCCAGTATTGAAAATCCTACGATACTCGAAGCTAACCCGGCCGCCCACGAACTTTTCGGCTACGAGATGGGCCACCTCCAGGGCGTTCCGATCAGAAATATTCACCCGGATGAGCTTGTCGAAAAAACGCTCGAGCTGTTTCAGAAGAATGCATCGAGCCACAGAAGCATGGTTTCACAGCTTCCCTGCCGCAAAGCTGATGGCACGGTTTTTTATGCCGATCTTTTTACCACCGTGTTGAATATCGAAAATCATCCATGCGTCGTCGGCTTCTTTTCTGATGTTTCCGAAAAGGTTAAGGCCGAAAGAGAACTGATTAACGCACGCAAAGCCGCTGATGCAGCCAATGAGGCCAAAAGCTTCTTCCTTGCCAACATGAGCCACGAGATTCGCACTCCGCTCAACGGCATAATCGGCATGACCGAGCTGCTCAGTTCAACCAGTCTTAGCGATGACCAGAAGAAATATGCCGAGATTATAAGGCAGAGCGGCCAAAATCTGCTGGCACTTCTCAGCGACGTTCTCGACTTTTCAAAAATCGAATCGGGGAAAATGGCCATCGAGAATCTTTCATTTGACCTGATCGCAGTCGTCAAGGAAGTCTGCAGCCAGATGCGTTTCAAGGCCGAAAAAAAAGGCCTTGAATTCGCAACCGAAGTTTATTCAGGATGTCCGGAAAAGGTTTCTGGAGATGCGATCAGGGTTCGTCAGATTCTTATCAATCTGCTCGACAATGCGATTAAGTTCACTGCAAGTGGCAATGTAAAACTCAAGATTTCCAGCAATGGCATGATTCACGGAAAAAACAACCTGCTTTTTGAAGTTATCGATTCAGGCATCGGTATTCCGGAAGAGAAGCTTCCGTTCCTGTTCCAGAGTTTTTCTCAACTCGATGCTTCAACGACAAGGTTATATGGAGGGACTGGTCTTGGCCTGTCGATAGGCAGTAAACTTGCACATCTGATGGGCGGTGATATCGGTGTCATCAGCACCTTTGGTAAAGGAACAAATTTCTGGTTCAGTATCCCATTCGCAGTCGAGAAAGCCAGGTCTGACTCGACTGCTGAGCCGATCGTAGAAAAACAGACCGGCAGCGTCATTGCAACCGCAAAAAGTTCGGAGGTAAAGACCGAGCAGCCTGAAGAAACTCCGCCCCAACGTGATAACTGGCTGGTTCTGCTTGGCGACGACAACAACACCAATTTTCTCGTGGTTCAGGCGATGCTGACAAAAATCGGTGCCCGTGTCGATTTTGCCGAAAACGGCCATGAGGTAATTCTTGCTCTGAAACGCAAAAAATACGACCTCGTGCTGCTTGATCTGCACATGCCGATGCTCGATGGCTTCGAAACCTACAGTCTGATTCAGCGGAACATCAGGGAGGGCTTTTCTTACTCGGTTCCGGTGGTTGCAATAACTGCAGATGCTTTTGCCAAAACCAGAGAAACGTGCTTTGAGATGGGTATGCAGGATTTCATAAGCAAGCCATTTAATATGCCGGACTTTATTGCGACGGTTAAAAAGTGGCTGCCCAGGAAGTAAGTTTTACTTGATGTCCTGGGTGACAATGTTTTCCCAGCCCGGTGGCGGAGGCACGATCATGAATCCCTTTATTTTGCTGTGCAGCGCCTTTGCCGGGTGGTCACCTGGATTGTCAGTCAGATATGCCTGGAGGATCTGCTCGGCGGCAGGAAAATTGCGGTTCTGCAGCTCGGCCGAAGCGGCATGGTAAGCATCGCGCGCTTTCTCGGCATGCGCCAGAGCCGCCCGGTCGGGGTCATTTCGGTCGGCGAGAACTTCGTAAACATTAACCAGGTTGGTTTTGCCGGCTACTTTTAATTTGGCGAGGCAGCGCGAAACAATTACCGATTCGGCAAGAGTCGCGGTTTCCTCACTGACAAGGATTTCGGTGCCAAACAGCTTGTTGCCGGTTTCCAGGCGGGCAGCGAGGTTGACGTTGTCGCCAATTACCGTGTAATCGAAGCGCATTGTCGAACCCATGTTGCCGACCACGACAATGCCGGTGTTGATCCCGATTCTGGCTCTGATCTCGGGCTTGCCTTCCTGTCTCCATTTTTCGCGAAGTTTTCTCAGTGCCCGTTGATTCTCAAGGGCACAACGGCAGGCTCTGATTGCGTGGTCTTTCTGGTCGACCGGTGCCCCGAAAACCGCCATGATCGCGTCGCCTTCGTATTTATCGAGAAGCCCGTCGAATTTGAAAATGATGTCGGTCATTGCGGTAAGATATTCATTGAGAAGGCTTACCACATCGAGGGGCGACATGCCTTCTGACAGTGCTGTGAAGCCTTCGATATCAGAAAAGAAAATTGTCAGGTTGCGTTCTTCGCCGTGCAGATTGAGCTTGGCCGGATTTTTGAGAATTTCATTGACAACCGAGGCGGTGACATAGTGCTGAAAAGCGGTTTTGATGCGCATTTTCTCAGAAAGTTCGAGATAATAGCGGTGGCCGATCGAGAACATGAACGAAGCTGCAGCAGCGAAAACGGCCGCAGACACGTCTATGGGTTTCCCGTAAAGGGTCAGTGAAATGAAGGAACAGCACAGAAGAATCGCGATGGTTGCTGATGTCAGAAAGAGCGAGCCAAAAAGCTGCAGGTGATTGAGCAGCAGAAACATCATGGCCAGAGTCAGGACTGCAGCAAGAAGCAGAGATGGCCATGCCGGTGCCGGAACCAGCCATCTGCGTTCGAGCAGGTTGCGAATTGCTACCGCGTTCATGAAGGGCGAGAATTCATTGCCGCTCACAGGCGTGTAGAGCTTTTCTTCGGTCATCGAGCTCGCGGCACCGATAATGACAATGCGGTCTTTGAGTGCTTCGGCCGGAATATTACCGTGATACAGGTCGTAAAAAGAGAAAGTGCGGAAACTGCGGCAGGGAATGTCGTAATTGAGCAGCATATACTCGCTGTTCATCAGAGGAACACGCATTTCACCGGCCGGCAGTTGGAAAATCAGCTCATTGCCGGCGGTTTCTACCTGGTCTGGCCGCAAGTCATGAAAGAGCCGCACAAGTTCAGTCTGAAAGGAAAGAACCGTTTCTTCGCGTTCGTTGGTAAAAGCCACAGAAACTGCTCTGACAGCTTCATCGCGGAGCTGTTTGAAATAGCTTGGCGCAGCGACTGTCGCACGTGCCAGAAGTGGAAACGGCGGTGTCATGCGACGGTCATCGCGGCGGAAGGCCCTGACGACGATTTTTCCGGAGGCTTTTACCGCCTCGACGAATTCTTCATCGATTTCAGGCGCTTCATCGCTGGAGGCGGCAAAGAAAACGTCGAGGCCGACGGCTTTTGGATTATGCCGGTTAAGCTGATCTATGGCTGTGGCATAGACTTCGCGATTGCCCTGATACAGGCCCTGAATACCAAGAACAGATCGATCGTCGATCAAAACAACGGTGATTTCATGGTTTACTGGCGGTACAGGGGTGAAACGACGAAGAAAAGAAAGGCTGCCGGCGCTGGAGCTGTTGATTTTCAGACGGGCCGAGAGCCATAAATCAGCAAGCCAGGTGTCAAGGCCGGCAAAAAGCCCCTGAAATAAAAAGAGACAGAGCAGCAGCAGTCCGGTAAAAACCAGATTTGCTGCGACTCTGCCTC
>JAKQKW010000298.1 GCA_029560455.1 Candidatus Rifleibacteriota bacterium | reverse complement strand
CTGATCACCCCGCAGTCTTCGAGATATCTCAAATAAGTCTTGAGAGTGCGCTCATCGCCGATCTCGAGCAATTGCTTCAGGCTCTTCAGATCAGGGGTAAAAGGAACACAGCCGGCAATAAATGCCAGCAACCGCTTTATTTTCATGACACTGGCACCGGTCAGATTCGGGTAAATGGCCGGAAGATCCGATTCTACCGAGTGGTGCATATTCTGTTCGAGCGAGAGGTGGTAGAGTCTGACATCGGGGAATTCCTGAAAATATGGAAAACAGCCGCGGGTGAGATAATCCTGAAAAAGCGCGAGAATTTTCTGCTGCCGGCTCTCGACGGTGGCGACGATTTCGGCTGCGAGCTTCTCATGGGCGGCCAGAAGGTCTGATAACGAATAAACCGGCAGAGACAGCGACAGCCTGATTCCGATAAATTCGCGAAAAGACAGGCCCGGCAGCGAAAACACCCCGGCCCGCCGCGAAAGATCATGGCTGCCCTTACAAATTTCCAGGGCGGAACTGCCTGAGGCCACTACCTGCAGGCCGGGAAAAGTATCATAAATGCTTTTCAGTTCCTTCGACCAGGTCGGGTACTTATGAATTTCATCGATGCAGAGCAGACGGCAGCCCAGCTGGTAAAAATGCCGGGCCGTCTCAAAAAGGGACTTGCCGGCAAAGGAAAAGTGATCGGCCGGAAGATAGAGCGCCTTGTCTGCCAGCTGTTCATTTTCACAGAAATCGAGAAGGTGCTGCACCAGAAAGACGGTTTTGCCAACGCCGCGCTGGCCGGTGATAATGGTCAGGCGCCCGGCCATCAGGGGCTTTTCGATGCAGGTTCTTCGGAAGTCCCGCTTCAGAATTCGAACAAAATACCGGGATAACTGCAGGATTTCTTCCATATCTGGCCACCCCCCCCTATAAATAGTAATGCAATACTGCTATTTGCCAATATAATAGTATTGCATTACTAACGTCTTGTCAATTTATGAGTGGTGGTCTGAGAAAATTGGTCAAGCCGATAAGCGATCATCGCCTGATAAGCTTTATGGGAGAGCATCTTCCCACTGCCTGGAACTGATATTACAGAGAACGTTTTTTCTTTTTGCCGGGATGGTAGTTTGCTGCCGGTTCTTTTACGCCTGATGGATCAGGGTTGTGTTTGTTCAACATTTCGTATATGCCTGTCCAGAAGTCTGCATCTGGAGTTTGCGACTTTAACCTGTCAATTTTCTGCTTTGCTTTCGCAAAAGAAATATCACCATCCTGCAACAATTCAATTATATTGAGAGCCTTACCTTCTTCGCGGCCCTCCTTTCGCCGGCAATTACGGGGACACTTTACTTATCTTATGAATTTGTTCAGGCGGCCTTGGTGGCGGGCTGATTCTGAATAATGATTTGAGGGCAGGCTCAAGAACCCAGGTCAAGGGGGATTATTTTTGGCTCGGCGGGGCTTTGCTTTGGGAGCTGCGAAAGCTGGTCGGTAGTCTGCACTCTTTTCAGAGACCCTGTTTCGAGTTACAACCGATTTCAGCTTCTCGATGATGCCATCAGGTTTTTTGCGCATATCGAGGATAGCAATCACCCAAACCTGCTCTTCATGAATTTCATAATAGATGGCAAAGGGAAAGCGACGGGCAAGCATGCGATGAAAACCGGAAAACAGAGGATGGATGCCTGCGTAAAAATTTAAAGATTCAAGATCTGCCAGAATGCTGGAGACAAAATAATCCCCAGCTTTTTTTGAATTCAAATCGTAAAATTCACGGCCCGCTTTAAAATCAGCATTTGCATCGACAGAAAGGAAAACTTCGCGGCA
>JAKQKW010000283.1 GCA_029560455.1 Candidatus Rifleibacteriota bacterium | reverse complement strand
CTTACATTCTTTCGGCTTGTATTCAGCCTGAACCTTCAGGTCGTACATGTTCTGCATGCCCCTCGAAAAATAGGGGTTACCGCGAGAAATGTCTTCCCAGGGGGTTTCGGAAAAATCAACGTAGCGCATATCGTTCAACAGAGTGATACCGCCCACTGATTCATCGTCAGCAAAGGCGTAGCTGACTTTACCGGCCCAGTTTTTATGGCTTTCGTATTTAACGGCAGCAAGGCCCTGCCAGCCGGCAAGGTCGATATCACGGGTTGCTGTTGCAACAGAGGTGAGCATGTCAACAGAGTAGTTAGTGAAAGTGAAGCCGAGGTCATAAGACCAGTGCTTGCTTTTACCGATCTGGCCTTTTGAACCAAATTCAACGTCGCGACGCTTGTCACTGAGCTGTGAGCCAAAGGTTCCTGAAGCAACCTGAGCAGCAGTCGGGAATGCTGATGAAAGCAGAATATTAGTACCGCGTCGTTTTGCCAGAGCTGGTTCATCCTGTGCGTAAAGACCAAGATACAGTGAATGATCGTGAACCTTGGTCTTCATATCGAGGTTATAGACCGGGCGATAATCAACCGGACCATCATCTTTGTAGCTGCCCTGATGTCGGTCATAGATGGCCTGAGCCATCATATCGACATCGCCAACTTTGCGACCATAGCGGATTACATCAATATAGTTATCTACCAGCATGCCATGGTTGGCATTATAGAGAACCCGGCCGAAAGTAAACATGCCGGGATCCTGAAACATTTTTTTGATATTCAGGTAAGCATAATTGATATTGTTATCTGATACGGTAAGATTACCGATGCCGGGTCTGCCAAAAGCGCCACCGCGGTTAGACTGGGCAAGGTTGAGCTGAGAATCGGTATATTTGCCGAACAGAACCCATCTTGCCGAGAAATCGATGTTTTCGTCGACCTTGGCGTTGAACATGAAGCGAAACTGGCTTTCGGTGAGCGAATTATTGCTGTTGCCAGCTCTCTGACGTGACGCACTACCCGGTGGATAGTTGTAGTTGGTAGCCCAGTCGTTTTTATGATGCAGGTTTGAGTGACGAACAAGGAGGTTGCCGCCGATCTTGATCTTTTCATCGACGCCGGTAGCCATTTTATCCTTGATTTCTTTCACATCGGTTTTAAGCAGCGAGACATCGTCTTTGGCCTTCATCAGGTCTTCTTCAAGCTTGCCGGTGCGAATACCAAGTGAAGCCAGCTCGTCAGAGAACTCCTTCTGCAGGCGCTCGATATTGGCCAGGTCTTCTTTGGTAACCAGCTTGCTGGTGCCATCTTCATTCTGCAACACCTGCTCAACCCTGGCCAGAAGCCTTGCGGTTGTCACAGCCAGCTCATAGCGGCTGACGCCTTTGTTGCCGGCAAATTTTTCGGGTGTTACACCCTGGAAGACACCGGATGCAGAAAGTTTGTGAATTGCATCATAGGCCCAGTGAGAGGTTGGAACATCCTTGAAGGGTGCACCAATTGCGATGCCGGCTGTAAATACCAGAGCCGACAGTGGAATAAGAATTTTGCGCATAGGAATCTCCGTTAAAACTGGTTTGGGTACACAAAGAAATGTGATTTATGCAAAACAGAACAGAACGCAAGGAGAATTATCAGGCAATTCAGTGAAGACTGAAGCGTCAGAAATCTTCAGTCCGATAGCCGCACATCATTATCTTTCCCAATTCCTCCTTCAGATAAAAATTGATGTTTGGTGAACTGAATACCTCATCCTGCTTAGGGCCCTCTTCTGGCGGCAATTCTTCGCCGGCATCAGAAACTCTGACAACCGGTGGCTGGGGCTTGCCGGCCATGTTTTCGGTGCGGGTGCGGGCAAATACTTCAAGATAATGCTCATAGGGAGTGAAACTGACCTGTTCGATCTGAGAATTCATATACCCGTTG
Source organism: Candidatus Rifleibacteriota bacterium (assembly GCA_029560455.1). The sequence continues at coordinate 55,028 of JAKQKW010000283.1, read as the reverse complement.
GCAATAATTACCGAGAGGAGCAAAAGGTCTTCTTCGGGCACGGAAGAATCGTGATGGTGCCCAATGGCCGGCAGAAGATATTCAGGAATATTCATTTCGCGCGCCAGGGCTTCCCCGATTTCCTGATGCGTGATGCCGAAGACCTGCAGTTCAGCATCACAAACCCTGAGGTTCTGTGCCTTGCGTCGCGCCATGGCTCGTGAATATTCCTGGCTGTCGTGAAAGCTCAGGGCCAGTGAGCCCAGATCGTGCAGCAGGCCGGCAGAGCGCATTTTCCAGAACAGGCGTTGTTCGGCTCCGAGAAGTTTGCCGATGTGAGCTGCCAGAACTGAACATCGTCGCATGTGCGTGAGTTTGTCGACCTGGTTAACGAAAACCCTGGTTAGAACATAAAAAACTTCTTCGATCAGAATCTGTCTGATGCCTTCAATGCCAAGAAACTGAACAGCCCCGCGCAGATTCTCAAAAGGTGTGCGGCGGGCAAAATTCGCGCCATTGGCGATTTTGAGCATGCGATCAGCGAGGCGCTCCTCTTTAACCAGCACCTCTTCTATTTTTGAAAAGGCGATATCGGGATCTTTAAGCATATTCAGCAGACGAAACGCAGGTGTACGCATCGCCGGCATAGCAATGACCTGCTTTACTATCGCGGCAATGTTTCCTTCGCTTCTGGTACGCATAAGAGCTGTAGCAACATCGCCAAAACGCTTAACAGCAAAGGTTTTAAATGGCATCTGGTCATCGCGGCAGGTCACGAGAAAAACCTTCTGAGGCTCAGGAAGCTTATCGAGAGCCTCTTCCATCGAGCGATGCATCGAGGCCTTTTCAGAAAGGTTGAGAACAACGTAGGAAAGCTTTGGCAAAAGCGTCAGAAGCACTTCAAAAGCTTTGTGCTCAGGATAGAGAAGATCGGTAACTTCGATCTCAGCGACTGTCTGATTATTGTGCAGGCGCAGCTGAAATGGGTATTTCTGGGCAGGCAAGCGGTTACACCATCACTGAAAAGCCATGTTCAGGCTCGGGAAAATCTTTGCGGATCAGTTCTGGCACACAATCAATCAGGTCACGCTGCATGAGAAACGTCAGGTCTTCCTGCAGGCCTATTTCGATTACGGCTTTACCGGCGCCAGACATTTCGAGAAGACGGCGATCATCGCGATAATAGCCAAATATACCGAGCGCTGCCTGGGCCCCATCGCCAAGGCTGAATTCTTCATCCGAAGCGATAAGTCCCATAAGGCGCGATACCAGCAGACCAGCGCAGTAGGCGTCGTCGAGGGCAAATTTTTCTTCACGGCCGGCGCAGACAAACAAAACATCCATATTGCTGGCCTTTGCTGTCTCATAAGCCTTTTTTACAACGGCAGAAGCGTTGAGAAAGCAACCCAGAAAAACATGCGGGGCAATGACAAGATCAGCAACCGCACGGGTTCCGTTGCTCGAAGTAAAAATCAGCACCCGATCCTTGAGATCGGCTTCAAAATACTGGCGGGGGCTGTTACCAAAGTCGAAGCCTTCGGGCGGCAGCCCCTTTCTTTCGCCGCACAGCAGTGGGTGAATAGTCTGTTGCGAGGCTAGTTTTGTCGCTTTCTGAATCGTGGTGGTCAAAATAACCTTTTTTGGTTTTTTTGCCATGATAACGGTCAGACTCGAGGTTGCCCGCACAGCATCTATAACCACACAAACCTTGCTGGCCAGGGCCTGAACTTCACCCGGGGTGAAAGCGACATCAATCTGCATCGGGTACCTTCTCTAGTTGGATTTAAATCTCTGCTGCATCACAGCCTGACACAACTTGACCGTTTCATGAGTTTCACGGCGACACCGCGAGATCTGGGCAAGCAATTCGTGGTCACTGTCATGTTTGCGGCTTTGCAAAAGTTCGTAGAGCATCTGGTCGCGTTTTTCACTATTCCGGCACAGGCTGTCAAGGCGATCGAGAACAATTGTCAGCATCCGACTGACTTCGACCGGAGCGGTTTCCGTTCTGGCATCGGCATTTTCGGCTGAAGAATCATTGTTCCCAGCTTTGACAGTTGCACTTTCTGGTTCACCGAGAATTTCTCTGGCGCGTCTGATCGAAACCTTTTCTTCTTTGAGAAGGCGAAGAATGGCACTGATGGTATCAAGATGGCGGCGACGGTAGATTCTGTGCCCGCCGCGACTGCGTTCGACATCGAGCAGCACCGGAAACTGCTGCTCGTAATAGCGCAGGGTATGCGAAGCAAGCCCGGTCAGACGACTTATTTCGGCGATTGAGAACTGATCAGCCATGTTTGATATGGTGCTCCCTCAGGAAATTTGCGCACTTTTCGGGCCAGCGTTCAGGTTGTGAGACTAAAGCAACGAACAGAAGAAGAACAACTGACAGAACCGTGAGAAACATGCACAACCTCCTGATTTCTGACAAAATTGGTGTTGATAGTATCGGCGTAAACCGGACTTTTTTTGAGACAAAATCGGGCAAATTTGTTGAAGTGACTCAATGCGAAGAGAATGACTTTTCGGGTTCGCTTATGGCAGCGGCAAAACCATCACCGATGTTGTATAAGGGGCCCCAGATTCCCATATCGCCCACCAAAGGCGGCGCCGAGCTCTCATAAGTTTTTTCCTGGGCCTGCATTAATGCTGTCGGCGCCTTTTCTGCAACAGATTGAGGCTGCGGCTTCGGCAGAGTTTCAGTTTCTGCAGCCACCTGATTTTCTTTTTCAGCTATTTTCGGCTGGTTATAGATCAAAGCATCCTCAGGTGGTTCCTCATTGATTTCATGATCAGGAACCTCATAAGCCGCATCAGATTCAACAGTTTCGACGGATGGAGGAGTTACTGCAGAAGCCATGGCAACTGGCAGTTCAACAGTTTCAGGTGCCGGGGCAGCGTCCGACTCTGAACTTTCTGAGGCGACCGGAGCAACCACTTCGCGATTAATCGCAACAATGCTTGAATCAACGCGTTGCCCCTGAAGAAACCCGGCAAGCCAACCACGAATATCGACATCAACCGGGGTTTCCGGGCCCATATTCAAAGGGGTAGCCTGGTTATAAACGCGTTCAAGCTGATTGCGCAGACGTCTTTCGCTTTCGTAAAAACGTCTTTTAGTTTCACCATCACCGGCGCTGGCAAGTTCATCGCCACGGGCACCCCAGCGGAACTCAATAGAATGGTAGGGATCGAACGACAGGTCGAACAGTCTGGCGTTAACGTCGGCAAATGAAAGGGTCATTTTGCGACCGGCCGAATTGACATAGGTTATCTGAAGCTGACCACTGAGCTCATCGTATTTCTGCAGCAATCTTGCGGCCAGTTCTCTTGCGCCTGAGGTACCGAACTGTTCCTGCTCGATTACCATCTGCCGGCTACGATCATAAAACTCTCTGAAGGCAACCTTGAGGCGGGCATCGCGTGATGGGGTCGAAAATTCTTCCCACAGACCGTCGGTACCATAGATATTCCAGGGCAGTGAGCCCGGGTGCGGTTTCAGATGAATGCCTTTTTCGATGGCGATATTGACAGCAACCGCCCGATAACTGATGTCTTCATAAAGATCCTGCATCATGAACGCAAAGTCTCTGACCGGGTCAGCGCCGCGGTTTTCGTCAGTAAGCGCCTGCCTGATGTATTCATGGTAGCCCAGCCCACTTCTACCCCTGAATGAATAGCTTTTCTGAAACTGATCGTCGGCAGAATAGTCAGAAATATTGTGGTTGCGGGTTCTAACCGTGTTTCCACCTGATGTATAGCGAATCGGGCGCCATTTTTTAAAGCCGCCCCCGTTCGTCTTCGAACCTCTGGTGAATTTTGCCCCGAACCATGGTTTGGAAATGGTTCGGTCCGGATGCGCATCGATGACCCTGACTCTGCCGTCTTCAGTCACTTTTGCCACAACGGCAACGTGACCATCTGGGTCGTAATAGACTGTGCCCGGCACAATCGACTTCTTGCTGATTTTAACCGGGTAGTGGTCGGAATCTTCAGAATCTGCAGCCATGCGAAAATAGCCTGAATTGATGAGAGTGACCTGACTGAAAAGATTTTGCGGTGAAGAAAAATAGTCCTGATCTTTGAAACTGGTGGGCTTATTGCCTTTGCTGTAACGCTGGTCGCCGCCTTTACCCGAGATTGAGGCAGTGTAACTGAACGGCAGTCTCAGTTTATAGGCAACGTAGGCCCGCAAAATATATGGCAGGTCAGCGCAGTCTGGCGACAGATTGAACTTTTTGTCTTCTTCGCCATACAGGGGGTTGGCCTTCGAATCTTTGATAAAGCGGTTCAGATTCGAATATTTCGAATCACAAAGAGCCTCGACAAATCTGCTGTAAACTTTTTCATCTTCTTCAGACCAGAGGTTGCGACTGAGTTTCCAGGCAGTGGCTTCTGCCATTGACGCACCGATAAAAAGCAGCGTCAGGCAGATAAAAACGATAACTTTCGTTTGATTTTTCATTCAGGGTACCTCACGCTCGACCAATCGGCATACCATCGTCTTTTTTTAACTTTTTCAAGTTTCCAGCAGGTGGTGAAAAATACAGCCTTTTCTTCCGATAATTCAGAGTATGAATAAAACACACAATGCAACTATGATGGCAATTCTTGCTCTGACCGTGCTGATGTTTCTGCCAGGCTATAAAAAGCAGAGTGACAGCCAGTTCTACCCGGCTCCGATTGCCAGGCCAAATCTGGCTTTTTATACAAATCTTTCGGTTTCAGGGCTCTTTAATCATGATCAGGCTGGGAACGAAGCCATTAAAGAGATTGTCGGAAGCGTTGAAGTCATCAGCCTGGCGAGAAGCGGGTCTGAAAGCATCAGTCGAGCCACGAAAGCTGCAGCGGCAGAATTACTGAACAACCAGATTCTCAGCGGCAATCTGAAAATTCGCGAAGTTTTCTTCTATATGCGCAACGCCGAAAACTATGCGATGGTTTTGACCGGCGAGTTTTCGCCGGCGGCGATTGCCGACCTGATTGGCAGAAACCGGATCAACGCTACAGCAAGGGGTTTTTCGACCCTGATGAACCTTGCACCGGCAGGCAGAGAAAGGTTGTTTCTTGAATTCAGAAATGATGCGATCATCATCTGCCCCGAAAATATCGCCGGTAATGTTTTAAGCAATATCGACGCCCATACAAACCTTGTTTCAGGTGAATTTCCGGCGTTTGATCGCATGGTCAGGAGCCGCCCTGCCATGGCGGCCGAAATAAGCTTTGAAAATCTGCAGAAAAACATCGGGCAAAGGTTTCTTCCTGGCTGGCTCCAGGCGATGAAACACCTGCGGTTGCTGGCGGCAAGCAGAGTCGCCAAACTGCAGCTGTTTATTCCCGACAACACACAGAGAACCGCCATATCAGGAGCTCTAAAAAGCAGAACCGGCGACATCAAATCAGCAATAGGCATACGTGAAGACCTTGAGCTCGAAGAAAAGGGCAACAGCATTTTCATCGAGACCAAAGCTGACGAAGCTTTTGAAATATCTGTCAGCAGGCGAACTGCTGCGTTTCTGCTGCACTTTTTCGCAGCCCACAGAAGTAAAAACATGGTTCTTTCGGCTGCCGGCCATGACTGATACGAATTCTGAAACCAGAATATCCGCATTTGCAATGCCGTCACGACCATTGCGCAATTCTGCCAAGGCACTGATCATCGAAAATGGACAGGTGCTTTGCACCTGCAATCGCGATCTGCTGGGTGATTTCTTTCTTCTGCCCGGCGGCGGGCAGAGTCATGGCGAAACTTTAGCAGACGCCGTGGTCAGAGAATGCCTTGAAGAAGTCGGAGCACATGTCGAAGTCGGCAACCTGCACTTTGTACGAGAATATATCTCAGCAAACCATGAACTGGCCGAATATGACGACACAATTCATCAGATCGAGTTTGTGTTCACCTGCCGGCTCAAAGAGCCGGTACACACGCATGCGGCTTCCGGGTCTGATGCCATGCAGACTGGTGTTATCTGGCTGCCGGTCGACCAGTTGCAAAATTACCGCTTTTACCCGGGGTCGCTGATCAGGCATCTGCAGAGCTTTCCACCGAAAGATTTTTCATGCGTTTATCTCGGCGACACCCTGTAAAACACCTCAATCACTCGTATCTGAAAGCTTCGATCGGATCGAGCTGAGAGGCTTTCCAGGCCGGGTAAAGACCAAAGAAGACGCCAACCGCGCCTGAAAATGCGATTGAAATAACAATCGAGGTGTTCGACACCACCGGCGAGAATTCGACGAATTTTCCGATAATCTGGGCCAGGCCAAAGCCGCCAAATATACCAAAAACGCCCCCGACACAGCTCAGAACAACTGACTCAACAAGAAATTGATAGAGAATATCGCTGGTTCTGGCGCCAATGGACATTCTGATGCCAATCTCGCGAGTTCTTTCGGTTACCGAAACCAGCATAATGTTCATGATGCCGATGCCACCGACGAGAAGCGAGACCGAAGCAATCGCCCCGAGCAGCAGACCGATTATAGTCAGCGTGGTTCCGGCCATTTCTGCGATATCGTCCTGGGTTCGGATGTCAAAGTCGTCGTCCTGCCCTTCTCTGATACGGTGTCGGCGGCGCAACAACTGGGTAATCTCTTCTTTGGCAGGTTCAACTGCTTCCTGCGAGCTGGCAGAGAGGTGAATCATCTGAACGTGGGTTATGCCCATCAAACGACGCTGAACCACCGAGAACGGCATAAGAATGAGATCGTCCTGATCGCCGCCGCCCATGCCGGTTTCGCCACGTTCCTTGATTACGCCGACGACCAGCATCGGCATTTTCTTGAATCTGATTATCTGGCCAATCGGATTCAGGTTGCCGAAAAGGTTTTCGACAATCGTACGGCCAATGACGCAGACTTTATGACCGCCTCTGATCTCGGTTGGCGAAAAGTAACGGCCCTCGACGATTTCGCGCGAAGCGATGCCGAGATAGTGCTCATTAACACCCATGATACTGGTTGACCAGTTCCGGTTGCCAAAGACCACCTGGCCGGAATTACGCACAATTGGCGAAACAGCGCCGACAGAGGGGCAATCGCGGGCAATTGCATCAGCATCTTCAGCGGTCAAAGTGGTCACTGAGCCTCTCGGCCCATGAAAGCCGCGCCGGCTGCCACCACCTGGCATAACCATGATCAGGTTGGTACCCATTTTCGAGATGTTTTCCTGAACCGAAAAATAAGCGCCCTGACCAACCGCCACCATTGCAACAACCGAAGTTACACCAATGATAATGCCGAGGGCAGTAAGAAACGAACGCATTTTGTTGCGACCCAGGCTGATAAAAGCAAGCTTGATGATGCCCCAGAAGCTCATGCCTGTTCCTCCTGTTCATCATCTGAGCCCCCAGGCCGACGGTGCTTTTTGATCTCTTCTCTGGCTAAAAGCCTTTTTTTAACAGGCTCATCCGAGACAACCTGGCCATCAGAAAGCCTGACAACCCGTGAAGTGTACATGGCAATATCCGGCTCATGCGTAATCAGAACGATCGAGATACCGTTGGCGTTGAGATCCTGAAAAATTCCCATAATTTCGACGCTCGAGTATGAATCGAGGTTACCGGTCGGCTCGTCGGCAAGTATAACCGATGGCCGGTTAACCAGCGCCCTGGCAATTGCAACACGCTGCTGCTGACCACCCGAAAGCTGGTTCGGGTGATGATGTTCGCGGCCTTTTAGGCCAACAGAGGCCAGGGCTGCCATCGCTCTTTCACGCCGTTCCTGCGAAGGTATGCCGGCATAGATCATAGGCAGTTCAACATTTTCAAGCGCGCTGGTTCGCGAGAGAAGGTTAAAACCCTGAAAAACGAAACCGATGCGGCGGTTGCGCACCAAAGCCAGCTGGTCTTTGCTGAAGCTCGAGACATCTTCGCCGTCAATAAAATACTGACCGGAAGTTGGCCGGTCAAGGCAGCCCATTATGTGCATCATCGTCGATTTGCCCGAGCCGGAGGCACCCATGATCGAGGTAAATTCTCCCTGGTAAAAGCTCAGATTCACTCCTCGCAGCGCCTTAACCGAAACCCCGTCCATAAAGTAGGTTTTCGTCAGGCTGCATACCTGCAACAGCGGTTTATCTATGTTCATTTTACAGTCTCATTCTGACGCTGCCACGGCGGGAGCTGTTAGAGCCATTAGCAGCTTCACCTCTGATGCCAATGACCACCTGGTCACCTTCTTTAAGCTCTTCGCCCGGGAGTTCTATGTAGTCCTGGTTTGAAAAGCCGATTTTTACAGTTTTCAGTTCCATGTTGCCGCCGGCGGGCATCAGCCAGACAGGAATGGTATCAGTAGCATTGCGGTCTTCACGCCGGCGGGCGCCACCCTGCCCCGAACCGGAATGCCCATTTCTGCGGGCAGACATTTTTGTTAATTCTTCGGGAGCTTTAAAATAAAGGGCTTTTGCCGGCAGTCGAAGAACGTTCTGTCGTTCACCGACGAGAATTTCAGCATTGGCGGTCATGCCGGGCTTCAGCAGCAGATCGTCGTTTTCAACTCTGACCATTACAGAATAAGTCACGACATTTGAGTTCTCGGTCGGTGACAGCCGCACCTGGTCGACAACGCCTTTAAAAGTTCTATCCTTGTAGGCATCGACGGTGAAGGTTACCGGTTGCCCATGGGCCACGACGCCAATATCGGTCTCATCTACAGCAGTATCGATCTGCATTTTCTTGAGATCCTGGGCGATGACGAACAACTTGGGGGCCTGAAGGCTGGCGGCCACGGTCTGCCCCTCGTCAACCTCGCGTGAAATGACAACCCCATCGATTGGCGAATAAATTTTTGTTCGATCAAGATTGATTTTAGAGACGCTCAGTTGGGCTTCCATCTGCCTGATTCGAGCCTGAGCACCTTTGCGCTCAGCTTCGAGAGCTTCGAACTGGGCTTTAATCGCAAGCTCTTTTACTTTACTGGCCTGGCTTTGAGCTTTTGTCGAATCAAGTGACGCCTTCTGCGAATCGAGAGCTGTTTTCGCTGAATCCCGTTCTGAAGCAGAAATCAGTTTGCGGTCAAACAGTTCCTGGATGCGGCGATAGTTGCGTTCAGCCTCTTCGACCGCAACCTCAGCCTTGCGTACATTGGCAAGGGAAGCCTGAATATCAGCCTGGGCGGTCAAACGCGAGGCTTCAAGGTTTTTCATCTGCGCCAGAGTTGCCAGTTCACTCGAAACCGCATTTTCAAGATTTGCTTTGGCCTGCTGCAACTGTGCTTCAAAAGAAGATGCCTCGAGTTCTGCGATCAGCTGCCCGGCTTTTACCTCGTCGTTAAAGTCGGCATAAATTTTAAGGATGTTGCCGCTGACCTGCGAACCGATTTCGACGGTAGTTAACGCTGCCAGAGATCCTGAAGAGGAAATAGTAGTTCTGATATGGCCTCTGGTGACCGCTTCGGTCGAATATTCACGCGATTGCGAAGACGGGCTCAGGAAATGCCAGCCAATGCCTCCGGCAATGAGGATTGCGCACAGGATCACTGCAATGATCAGTTTTTTCATTTTTTTGCATCTCCAGATTCTTTTTCGGTGGCTGGTATTTCCTGAATGCGGTATTCAGCCGGAAGACGGCCAAGTACCCGGTCGAGTTCAGCCTGGGCAATCAGGCTGTCAAACATGGCAACTACATGGTTTCCCCTGGCTCTGGCAAATTCAACCCTGGCATCGGTAATTTCAAGGGGTGAACCGAGGCCAGCGTCGTATCTGCCTTCGGCAAGATGCAGACTTTCGCTGGCCTGCTGCACAAGCACTGTGGTTGCCTGCAGTCGTTCGAGAGCATCGGTCAGACCGGTAATCGAATTCTCAAGTTCAGCACTCACTGCCAGCTTACTGTTTTCGAGAGCGGCTGCGTTGTTTTCAAGAGTGCTGCGGGCCGAATCGATCTGAGCCCGGGTTATGGCACCATCAAAAACCGGCCACGACATGCTGACGCCCATGCCCCACTGGCGGTCGAGAGGAGAAACGGTGCCAGACCATTGATAGTCAGCCGAAGCCGAAACGCTGGGGCTGCGACCAAGACGGGCTTCTTTAAGTCTGAGGTCAGCAGCTTTGACCTGAAAACCGGCGGCTTTAAGGTCTGGGCGACTCATTGCTTCGTTGAGAAGTTCATCTTTATCGGCAATCAGGCCATTTGGCTGACGAAAATCCTCATATCTGGCAATATCGATGGTTTCGCTGAGGCCGACAGCACGGGCAAGGCCGGCCAGAGCCACTTTAAGATTACTGCGGGCCGAGATCAGCTCGACCCTGGCATTGGCCACATCGACCTGGGCCCGGGTAATATCGAACGGAGCACGGGTCCCAACCTCGACAAAGCTCTCAACCTTTTCAAGATGCCTTTCATAACCTTCGAGGGTTTCTTCTCTTACTTTAAGAAGTTCAGTTGCCTGCTGCGCCCTGAAAAAAGCGGCTTTAATGTCGGCGGCAAGTTCTGTCAGGGTCGAATCACGGCGGGCTTTTGCAGCAGCAAGCGATTCACCGGCCGCTTTTTTCTGCAGGCTGGTCTGACCGGCGTCAAACAGCAGCTTTGAAGCAGAAACCGACTCGGAGGTGCTGTCGGTTGTCGCGTCGACAATATTGCGCCCCGATGCGGTTTCGACTTTTGAATGACGCCAGTTGGCCCGCAGATCGAGCTTTGGGTCATAAGCACTGCTGGTCTGCAACAGTCTGGCCTTTTCGGCAGAGACGTTGCTTTCGGCAACTCTGAGCTGCGGGTGACGGTTCAGGCCATACTGAAGGCACTGTTCGAGAGTCCAGGCCTGTGAAGCGACTGGTTCCTGGGAACAGGCCGGCGAGAGAGAACCAAAAGCGAGCAGGGCAACTACGATTTTTTTCACAAAAGCAGCTGCACGGGTTTTCGAAATTAAAACGTTTAAAGACTTCATCTGCCACCTCTGACTTCAATATCTCGCAATTTTTACGGCAAAGCAACCCGGGCTTTGCAAAGAAATGTTAACCCGGCAGTCCCGAATTGCAAAGATGACTCAAGGAGAATTATGCTCTGTCGTGGCAGCGTAAAGTTATATTCAACGATCCGGGATTACGACACTTAAAAAAAACTGCCAGGGCCGCTTTAAAGAAGGGCACCTGGCAGTTTCTGAGGTTCGCGAATCAGAATCTTGCAAAGACGCCGAAGGTTGGGCCGGAATATTTGATTTCGGCCTTGTCGCCTTCGCCTTCAAGATCGTATTTAACACCGCGGTAGCCAAGATCGACATACCATTCGGTGTCTTTCGACTTCGGATTGAGCCTGAGGGCAGCATTCAGATTGTAGTCGTTATGCAGGGCATCATAGCCACCGGCGTTAACCTTGATCAGCTTGAACTGCCCTTTGAGCCAGAGATTGTCAGATATCTGTGCCCCGGCATTAAGGCCAAGATAAGGCAGCGGGTAAGACTCGCTCCAGCCGGCTTCGAGACGACCGGCAGCGATCGAATCTTCGTTACCGGCAACATTGATGTCGGAATTGCTGAACTTGATACCAAACATGCCATCGAGGTAAAAGGCATCACGACCAGGCTGGTCAACTTCTTTTGAGCGGGTAAGGTTGTAAGCCCAGGCGAGATCGAGCCAGCTGTTTTCGATGCTCATATTGGCATTGGCCTTGAATTTTTTGTTGTCGAAAGTAACATTCTTAACAAGGCTGCCACTATGGTCATGCTTCATGTATGAAAGTTCAAGAGCTGATTTTTCGCTGAGAACATGGGTAACCCTGAAGCCAAAGCGGGTTTTGCTGCTGAACGAAACATCGTTATCAAGATCGATTTCGGTGCCGGCATTTTCAACGCGCACAGAGCCGTCGAGGTCTGATTTCCAGCCAAGAACTTCTATGCTGGTGACTTTGTTAAAATTAACGCGACCACGCGATTCAGGGTGGTAAGATCTATCCCAGGCGGAGGCGCCTGCAGGAATCACAAGAGCTGCAATGAGAGCCAGAGCCAGTTTTTTCATAAAAAAACTCCTTCAAAAGATGTAAAAGAGGTTATGCAAAACCAGCCTCGATGTCAAACGCGAATTTAATGAATATGGCAAGCGCACTTAAACGTCTTAGACTGGTAATTGGTCTGGATTACCGCTTTTTCCTTCGGGAGCAGACGCTGAAACGACGCAATCCGGTTGCGTCATCACTGTTGCAAAGAAGGAATCCATGGGTTCAATGCGTTGGCCCTGTTTTATAAACAGTTCAGAGCTGGAATGGAAAAGTGTCTGCGAGAGACTGATCAAGCACTTCGCCCTTGAACCATGGTGGGCAAAACTTCGACTTGCGAAGTCTGACAAAAGCGTCTACCACTGCAGGATCGAACTGATTGCCGGCGCAGCGCACGATTTCTTCGGTAGCTTCATCGAAAGTCAATGGTTTGCGGTAAGGCCGGCACGAAGTGATGGCATCGAACGAGTCGGCAACGCAGATGATGCGTGACCCGAGTGGTATGTCGTCGGCAGCGAGAGCATCAGGGTAGCCTTTGCCATCATAGCGTTCGTGGTGATGCTTGATTATTTCGCAGACATTCTTGAGAAATTCGATCGAGTTGAGAATGCCGGCCCCAATGTGAGGGTGGGCCTTGATGGTTTCAAATTCATCATCGGTCAGACGGCCGGGCTTGAGCAGAATCTGCTCAGATATGCCGATTTTGCCGACGTCATGCAGCAGCGAAGCATGCCTGATCGTATCGACTTCAGAGCGCGGCAGATTCATTTCGAGGGCGAGGCCGACGCTGAGATCGGTTACGCGGCGCGAATGACCGTGAGTATAGCTGTCTTTCGCATCGATAGCCGCTGCCAGCGACCTGATCGTTTCGAGGTAAACATTGAGCAGGTTATGATACAGGCGCGCATTTTCGATGGCAATCGAAGCCTGGGAAGCGAGCGTTTCGAGCAGGTCGAGATTTTCGGGGCTGAACGGCCCTTTTTTGCTCAGTACTCTTTCACAGTTGATGACGCCGACAAGATTGTCTTTATTGAGAAGCGGCGCAGAAATCAGCGTCAGATCGGCCTTACGGGCAATTTTTGGCAATTCTTTGTATTCGACGCTCTTGCCGGTGTTGTCAACCTTGATGGGCCGACGCAGTTCGGCGGCACGGCCGGCAACGCCTTCACCCAGTTTCAGTCTGACGTCGCGCACGCCAAGATCTTCAAAGCCGCGATAGACTTCGACATAAAGTTCTTTGGCTGAATCATCGAACAGCATCAGCGTTGCACGGTCAGAATCGGTGATGCGGGTCGTCATATCGATAAAATAGTTGAGAACCGAGTCGAGATCGAGCGAAGAGTTGATCGCTTTGCCAAGTTCCTGTATCAGGCTGAGTTCTGCAACCTGGCTGTCGGTTTTTTCATGCAGGCTGGCGTTCGCGATTGCCTGCGAAATCTGGCCTGAGATACCGAGCAGCAGGTTGAGGTCATCTTCGAGAAAGGCTTCGCCGCTGCGCTTGTTGTTAACATTGAGAACGCCGAGCAGACCACCGTTATGAACGATCGGTACTGAAAGAACTGATCGGGTCTTGTAGTCGAGGCGACCCTGATGATTGGCGAAGCGTGAATCTTTCGAAACGTCTTTAAGCAAAACCGGTTTCAGGTTCTGAGCCACCCAGCCGGCAATTCCCTCGCCCATTTTAACATGTATCTGGCCAACCATATTGCTGGGCAGGCCGATGGCGGCATCGAGCGTCAGCACTTCGTTGAGCGGATCATAAGCCATCAGCGAGCAATTTTCAACGTCAACGACTTCCTGGACCTGCTGCAGAATGGTGTCGAACAGTCTGGCGATGTTAAGGGTGCGGGAGACCGAAGAACCGACCTTGTAAAGGGTCGACAGGTAATCGAGCTTGCGTTTTGAATCGTTGAACAGGCGCTCATTTTCAAAATGTGAGGTGATGATGCGCCCGATGGTATTAAGCAGTTCCTGATCTGAATCTGAGATTTTTTCGGTTTCTTCACGGTGATAGATGCCAAGAGTGCCGACAAAGCGACCGTCAGCCGTCAGAAGCGGAACAATGAGCAGAGCCCGGGCAAACTGATCTAAAAAATTGTTGCGGGCAATGGTGTTGTCGCGATGCACATCCTGGATCAGCAGTGGCTTTTTCTGCGCGGCCACCCAGCCATGGTAGCCTTTTCCCATGCCTATCGACAGAGTGTCGAGCTCTTCAGGCAGGCCAAACGCTGCGCGCATGCAGAGTTCTTCACGGTCGCTGTTATAAAGCATCAGCGAGGCAGCGCTGCAGTCAACGGCATCTGAAACCTCTTTGAGAACCATGCAGTAGCCATCACGGTCGAGCGAGCGCACCGAAAGCTTCTCTGAGATTCTGAAAACGCGGGTCAGCTCTTTGAGTTTCTGATTCGAATCGGCGAGCAGACGGGCATTTTCGAGCACCTTGGTGACCATTGAAGCCAGGGTATTCAATGAAATGACGTCGTCTTTCGAGAAAGCGTTGATCTCTGAAGAATCGACAGAAACGACGCCGATCAGCTTCTCGCCTACAAGCAGCGGCACTGCCATTTCAGAATAAATAGACTCTGGAGTCTCTATGTAACGAGGTTCAAGCAGAACGTTGGGCACGTTCAGGGCTTCTTTATTGCGGGCAACCCACCCGGTAATGCCCTGGCCGAAGGGAACCCTGATCTTTTTTACTTCCTGGGGGTATTTGCCACGGGCCACAGCCACTTCGAGAAAGTTTTTGTTCTCTTTGCGCAGCAGCAGGGCGCCACAGGTGGCACCGGTAATTTCGATGGCAATATCCATGAGGAATTCGAGCAGATTCTGGAATTCGAGGCTCGAATTCATGATGTTCGAAGCTTCTTCGAGAACAGAAAGAATTTTTTCCTTGCGGGCCAGCGACTCCTTTTCGGCAGCAAGATCGACCATCTGCATAAAAAAGCTGCCAATCGACTCAACGGCTGCAGCAAGCTGCTCATCAGTCAGCGCCGGCAGATTTTTGTCACCTTTGCCACTGGCGTCTTTAAGATAAAATGGCCCGATGAGCACGGCGCCGAACATGCTGCCGCGGTATTCAAGCTTCATCAGCCTGACGAGCGAGCCATCGGGGCGCTCAATAAGTTCTGAGGTCGGATAATCGACAAACTCAGACGCATCGGTCATGCCTGGCAAAACCTCTTCGATTTTGCCAAGCACCACTTCGCCACGTTCGTTGAACGGAACAATATTCAGGCCGGTCAATCGCCGGAAACGCCCGAGAAAACTTCGGAGATTCTCGCGATCACAGACTTCTTCGAGGTAGATTTTCCTGACCATGTGCTTTAACTTTCCACTTTTACTCGATACTGGCTCTGAATAAGGTCACAGAAATGCCGTCTGGCGGCACAGGTATTATTTGATTTCGATAACCGAATTCATTCCTTCGAATTTGTTTTTAACGGAGGTGCCTGATTTCGGGTCGACGACCCAGTCAGTATCGTTGACTACGAACTGATATTCGTGTTTACCGGGTTTGAGTTTCAAAGTGCATTTCCAGATGCCGTTTTCGAGTTTCATCGGGCTGGCATCTTTGTTCCAGTCGTTGAAATTACCGACGATAGAGACCTTTTTGGCATCGGCGTCTTCAAATTCAAATTCGACTTCGTTATCACCGCAGCTGCTGCAGGCAGCCTTGCTGTCGTCTTTATTTTCTTTTTTTTCGGCTTCATCTTCCCACATTTCTTCTTCTTCGAAGCTATGTTCACGACCGATGATATAACCTATGCCAAAGACGCTGGCCATAACAAACAGCTTCCAGACAAATCGCAAAAATCTCATACGTTGACCTCCTATGCGTTTTCGCTATTTATAACCTGAAGTGCCGCATACTGCAAGAGCAATGTTTTGAGCCCCTTCTGTTCGAAACGTACTGTAACCCTGAATTCTGCGAGAGATGCGCCGGTCGTTTCTTCGACCCGGCCGGGGCCAAAAATCTGATGCACGACCCTGACGCCCGGCTTTAAATTTAACATGGTTCCGCTGACGGTGTCACCTTGAATCGCTGCTGCCGCACTTTTTTTCGGCTCAGACCACTTAACCTGCGGATTGAAAGTAAAGGCGCCTGATTTTGGGCGGCTGGTAACAGCGCCAGGAATCACGGAACCCGAAGCCGAGGCAGCGCGCCCGGCGGCAGACATGCCGGCAGAAGCGGTGCGCCCATGAAAGAGATGCGTCGGAACTTCGGTCACAAAGCGCGAAACGGGGTTCGAACCCCACGAGCCGAACATCATGCGACGGCTGGCAGCGCTCAGGAAAAGACATTCGCGGGCACGCGTCATGCCGACATAGGCAAGCCGGCGTTCCTCTTCGAGCTGTTCGGGGGCTTCTTTAGAAGAACTGTGCGGGAAGATGCCTTCTTCCATGGCAACCATGAAAACCACAGGAAATTCGAGGCCCTTGGCATTATGCAGGGTCATCAGATGCACTTTCTGCTGGGTCTCGTCGAGATCGTCAGCCGCAGCGTGCAAAGCGGTGTTTGCCAGATAGTCATGCAGCTTCAGGCTGACATTATCTTCTTCCTGGTATCTGACGTCAGAAACCAGAGCTTCAACGTTGTTGCGGCGATCTTCAGCCGACTCGGGGTCGTCGTCTTTCAGATACTTGAAATAATCGGTATCATCGATCACCTTGCGGCACAGCTGTGAAACCCGCAGTTCAGAAGCGGCTTCCATGAGTTCGAGCATCATCGTGAAGAATCTGCCGATCTTTGCATCCGGGCTGCGGCCACCCTCAGCGGCTACAGCATCCCAGAGCGGCACGCTGCCATCGCCGTAGAGCCGACTGACCGTGCTGTCGCCAATACCACGCTTCGGGGTATTGATGATGCGTTCGAGCGATATGCTGTCTTTCGGGTTATCGATAACCCTGAGATATGCGAGAATGTCTTTAACTTCGCGGCGATCGAAAAACTTGAGGCCGCCGGTAATATCGTAAGGAAGACCGGCGCGCTGCAAAGCCTGTTCAATCGGCCGGCTCAAGCTGTTCATTCTGAACAGCAGAGCAAAATCGCCGGACTGGCGGCCTTCGTTGCGCAGAGCCTGTATTTTTCTGACGATCCATTCGGCCTCTTCGCGGTCATCGCCTGCACGCTGAAAAGTGAGCAGTTCCCCACCCTGCTGTTCGGTCCAGAGGCGCTTCGGGTGGGCGCTTTTGTTGTTGGCAATAACGGCGCCGGCGGCGTCGAGAATATTCTGGGTCGAACGGTAGTTCTGCTCGAGTTTAACGATCTGAGCACCGTCGAAGTCTTTGGCAAAATCCTGAATATTGCGAATGGTTGCACCGCGCCAGCTGTAGATCGACTGATCTTCGTCGCCAACAACACAGAGATTGCGGCTGTTACTCGAAATAAGCGAGATCAGGCGATACTGGGCGTGGTTGGTATCCTGATATTCGTCGATAAGAAAATAGCGGTACTGGTTCTGCAGCTTCTGCAACAGATCAGGGTTGTTGCGCAGCAGATAATAAGCTTTGAAAATCAGATCGTCAAAATCGACAGCCTGATTCTGCATCAGCTGGTTCTGGTAGGCCGCATAAATCTTCGCGGTATTCTGGGTATTCGTTGTCTGACCGGCGAAGCCAAGATATTCTTCGGGCCCGATAAGCTCATTTTTGGCCGATGAGATCAGTTCGAGCACCGATCTTGGGGTCATTCGCTTGGTATCGATTTTATGTTCTTTAAGAACGTTCTTCATCAGCTTTTCGCTGTCAGATTCATCATAAATAGTGAAGCCGTCGGCAAAGCCGGCATATTTGTGCCAGCGACGCAGCAGCAGGCAGCAGAAAGAGTGAAAGGTGGTCAGAGTAACGCGTTCAGCGCCGGCAACGAGGTCACGCACCCGTTCGCGCATTTCTTTTGCGGCTTTGTTGGTAAAAGTTACCGCCAGAATAGCTGAGGGGTCGACCTGACAGTTTTCGATCAGATGGGCGATACGCACGGTCAGCATGCGGGTTTTACCCGAGCCGGCGCCGGCAACTACCAGCAGCGGGCCTTCAGTGATGCGTACTGCTTCCTGCTGGCGTTCGTTGAGTTTTGCAATGGTTTTTTCGATCGGGCTGAACACGATTTAGTCTCCGGTGAGGCGGCTTGCCGGGTTGTAGCACATAACGACCCAGTTGCCGACGATAAAGTTGTGCAGTTCATGCACCTGCAGATTGTAGAGCGGGCCGCGGTATTCTTCGGTGCTGACCGTTGCCACAGAATCTTCTTCGATCTGGCCTTTACGGCCGATTACCGGAACAAGCATTCCGGGTTTGAGATGCGAGGCAGGCAGCACATAAAACGGCTGTTTGCGAGTCAGTTGAATTTTTTTGACAATTTCGAGATTGTCGAGGTGCGAAAGGGTTTTTACAAAAAGTTCGGCTTCTTCCATGTCGTCGCGAGTGATTTCAAGTTGCCAGAGCCCGTGTTTGCCCTGTCTGCGACTGAACTGGCGGTGCTCGGCACGATTCGGGTCGGTAGCACCGGTGATCTGAATCAGGTGCGAATATCCGCTCTGCGAACCCTTTTCGCTACCGCCAAAAATAACGAACTGAATTGAATTACTGCGCGGCTGTTCACTGCCAGAAACCCGCATGGTGATATGCGGATGTTCGACGAACATATGGGCATCGCGCAGAAGTTCATGGGCCCTCGATGGGGTATCGATACTGTTGAAAATCTGGCGGGTAAGCTCTTCTGAAAGTTCTGCTTCTGGCTGACGCGCCGAAAACGGAATATTCGGCAAACCATATTTAAAAACCGCATATTTTTCCATGAAAACGGCATTTGGAAGATTGCCGGTCGACTCGATTATCCAGACGCGGTCTACCAGCTCGGTGCCAGGATTAGCTTCATGTTTAATGGTTGCCATGTTGAAAATTTCTTTCAGCAGGTCAGAAGACATGGCAACTCTGAAACCGAGTGAAGACCTTTCGTGCAGGTAGAGTGAATACTGCCTTACCTGAGGGTTGATTCGGCCAAAACAGAGCTGGTCAGGTGTACAGCGCAGAACCGCACCTCTTGAGGTTACCAGTTTAAACAGGGGCGTTTTGTGGTCGTAGTTGACGTAGACATCGCGAATACGGGTAGTGCTGACCTCTGACCAGCCGGATGCACCCGAGACCGGGTGCTCTTCGCGCAGGTCGGTAATCGCCACCGAGGTTTCGCCGCGCACGATTCTTGCATCAGCAGGCAGCATCGGCAACCCGCCCGGTCAGAAGGAAATTCATCAGCAATGCTCCGATAAAACGCATGAAAAATGTGCCTATATCTTACAACATTTCGCCATAATTAACACGCCAAAAGACGCGGCCATTTTAAAGTCGGCCGGCATTGACTTTGGGGGCGGTTGGCATTAAGCTTTGCAGCATCCTAATGACGCCGGGGTTTAATTATGAGCGGCTGTGCCGAAACCAGGAAGTATCAGATTACCGCAATATCAGATGCTCTTACCGACATCATTGTCGAAGTCAGCGATGAAATGCTGCAGAAACTCGATCTGCCCAAGGGCAACAGCATTGCGCTCAACGAAGAGAACCTCAAAAAGCTCGCCAGCATTGTAAACACCTACAAACCCCGCATTGCCCCGGGCGGCTCGCCGACCAACGTCATTTATGGCGCCAGCAATCTCGGTCTCAAATGCGCATTTATTGGCTGCGTTGGCTGCGACGACTTTGGCTACGATTACATCAACAACCTGCGCGACAATGATATTGACACTTATGTTTCGATCAAACGCGGCAATTCAGGCCTCTGCTATACGCTGATCAGCCCTGACGGGCAGCGCACTTTCGGCCTCGACTTCGGGGTTGCCAAGCAGCTTTATGAATACGAGATCCTGCACAGCCTCATAAAAAGTTCAGAATTTCTGCATTTTTCAGCCTATGAATTCCGCGGTGATAACCCGATCAACCTTGCGACCAGGCACGCGGTATCGATTGCCCGCAAGGCCGGCACCAAAATTTCCTTCGATCTCGGCGACAGTCTGGTGGTCAAATCATCGCGCGACCAGATCGACGCCTTTCTCAGCGAAAAAATCGACATTCTCTTTGCCAACGAAGATGAAGCCAAGGCTCTTTGCGAAGGCAGCCGCGATTTCAGGCCCCTTCTCAGATACACCGATCTGGCTGTAATCAAACTCGGCAGTGAAGGGGCGGTGGCCGTTACTCCCGATGGCGAAATCAGGGTGTCAGCCTACAAGGTTGAAGATGTCAAAGACACGAACGGTGCCGGCGACAATTTTCAGGCAGGTTTTTTCTATGGGCAGTCAAAGAAACTGAATCTTGAAACCTGTCTGAAGATCGGCCATTTTCTTGCAGCCAACATTATTCGCCGCATCGGCGCGCAGTCTCAGGTCAAGATCTCGGGCATTGAATATTTTATCTGATCAGCTTGCCGTAGATAAAGGCATCGTGATATTTTTCGCCGACTTTTAAATACCCGGCCAGGCGGCCTTCGCGGCTGAATCCGGCTTTTTCAGCCACTCTGGCACTTGGCAAATTGTCGACGACCATACAGGCAAACAGTCGTCTGATCTGAGGCAGATTGGCAATGATGTATTCTTCGACGAGCTTGACTGCCTGCAGGGCATAGCCGCGGCCGTGCTGTGAAGCTTCAATGAAATAACCGATTTCGGCGCAATATGGCCGGCCGCCTTCGGGCATCACGCCGATTGCGCCAATCAGGCGGTCGCCGAGCATGATCGAGAAATTCCAGGTTTCGCCGGCTTTCCACTGTCTGACGTTTTTGCGCAGAAAGCGTCTCTCTGCTTCGATTGAAGCCACATTGACCGGAAAGAATCTAAAATTTCCCTGCGTCAGAATCTGATAAAACCCTTTCGCATCCTTGACCATCTGCGGCCTGAGTGAAATTGTCGTTTCAGAACTTTTCATAACTTGGTTCCTCTGCTGCAAGTGCAATTGAATGCCAAATTCTACCAGTATTAAAGACAAAAGACTAAAAAAAGCAGCCTCCTTGCGGAGGCTGCCGGCTAGAACGGGTTCTGACTCTTTACAGAGGTTCAGCTCACCTTGATTTCGGCCAGCTGTTTGTAGAGGCTGTATCTCAGTTTAACATCTTTCTGAGCCTGTTCTACAAATTTTAGAGCCACATCGGGGTTAGACTTCTTCAGCATTCTGAAGCGGTTTTCGCCGTAGATGTAGTCTGCCAGCGGCAGGGTCGGTTCTTTCGAATCGAGGGTCAGCGGGTTCTTGCCCTGTGCCAGATTGTCGGGGTTGAAGCGGAAGAGCGGCCAGTGACCGGAGTCAACAGCTTTCTTCTGTTCAATGAGACCTTCAGACATATCGATACCGTGGGCGATACAATGGCTGTAAGCGATTACGATGGCTGGGCCGTCGTAGGCTTCGGCTTCGAGCAGGGTCTTGAGGGCGTGAGCCGGGTTGGCACCGAGGCTGATCTTGGCAACATAGATATTGCCGTAGGTCATGGCGATCATGCCCAGGTCCTTTTTCGGCATGGTTTTACCACCGGCGGCGAATTTGGCAACGGCGCCGAGCGGGGTAGCCTTACTCATCTGACCACCGGTATTTGAATAGACTTCGGTGTCCATGACGAGAACCTTGACGTTCTTGCCGGAGGCGAGAACGTGGTCGAGTCCGCCGTAACCGATGTCATATGCCCAACCGTCGCCGCCGATAATCCAGACTGAGCGTTTGACGAGATACTGGGCCATATTGAACAGGCGTACACAGACTTCATCTTTGCAGTCTTTGAGAGCTTTTTTCAGTTCTTCGACGTTGGCGCGCTGGGTTTCGATTTCTTCCTGGGTTTTCTGGGCGTTGCCGAGAATCTTGTCAGCGATGGCCTTGAGGCTGGCTGAGCACTTGCAACCGCAGGCAGCGGCTTTGTTGAGCAGCTCGACGGCTTCTTCCATCATCTTGTCAGAAGCGAGGCGCATACCCATACCGAATTCAGCGTTGTCTTCGAACAGGCTGTTGGCCCAGGCCGGACCACGGCCATCGGCGCGGGTGGTGTACGGGGTAGTCGGCAGGTTGCCGCCATAGATTGAAGAACAACCGGTAGCGTTGGCAACCATCAGGCGGTCGCCGCAGATCTGGGTGATCAGTTTGATGTAGGCGGTTTCGCCGCAGCCAGCGCAGGCGCCCGAGAATTCCATCATCGGTTTAACATACTGAGTGCCCTTGATGGTGCTGAGATTGATGAGTGAACGATCCGGATCGGGGATCTTGTTGAGGAAATAATCCCAGTTTTCGGCTTCGTTGACACGCATGGTTTCGTCTTTGTGAGCCAGGTTGATCGCTTTGGTTTCGAGCTTCTTGCCGGCGGCATCTTTCTGGAAAGCCGGGCAGATGCTGATGCAGGCGCCACAACCGGTGCAGTCTTCAGGGGCAACCTGAACGGTGAACATCAGGTCTTCCTTGAAGCCTTTGGCTTTGCATGATTTGAAGGTCTTCGGAGCGCTCTTGGCGAACTTCGGATCATAGACCTTGGTTCTGATTGCGGCGTGCGGGCACACCAGAGAACACATGCCACACTGAATACAGGTTTCAGTGTCCCACAGCGGCATTTTGATACCAACGTTGCGTTTTTCGAGCTGGCTGGTGCCGGTCGGGAAAGTGCCGTCGATTGGCATCTGGCCAACGGTTACATCGTCGCCTTTGCCGGCGAGAATTGGTTCGAGAACGTCATGGGCAATTTTCGGAGCGTTCTTGAGAACCATGGCTGCCTTGATCTTGGTCTTGGCAGTGGCTTTGGCTGGGATCTTGACTTCGAAAAGATTTTCGATAGCCACATCGATGGCTTTCTGATTCATCTTAACGACTTCTTCGCCCTTCTTGCCGTAGGTTTTCTTGACGGCGTCCTTCAGATATTTCATATATTCTTCGCGCGGCATGATCTTCGAGATTTCGAAGAAACAGGTCTGCATGAAGATGTTGATGCGGTTGCCGAGGCCGATTGATTCAGCAAGCTTGATAGCGTTGATGACATAGAATTTTGCTTTCTTGTCGATCAGGCGCTGCTGGGTTTCGAGGGGCAGTTTTTCCCAGATTTCGTCTTTGCTGTATTCGGTTTCGAGCAGGAAAGTGCCGCCGGTTTTGAGGTTCTTCAGCATGTCATACTTTTCGATGAAGCTGTAGTTGTGGCAGGCAATGAAGTTGGCGTGTGAAATCAGGTATGGGCAGCGCAGCGGCTGTTCACCGAATCTCAGGTGAGAAATGGTCATGCTGCCTGATTTTTTTGAATCGTAAACGAAATAGCCCTGGGCATTGTTTTTGGTCTTGTCACCGATAACCTTGATAGCGTCTTTGTTGGCGCCAACGGTACCGTCAGAACCCAGACCGTAGA
Organism: Candidatus Rifleibacteriota bacterium; assembly: GCA_029560455.1. The sequence continues at coordinate 31,781 of JAKQKW010000283.1, read as the reverse complement.
ACATACCGGCAAAGGTTTTCGGGTCGCCGGTTTCAACTGATTCGCCGAGTTCGAGGCTGGTTTTGGTCACGTCATCGACGATACCGACAGTGAAGTGATTCTTCGGTTTGTCGGCTTTGAGGTTGTCGAATACGGCCAGAACCTGGTTCGGAGTGAAATCTTTTGAACCGAGACCGTAGCGGCCGCCGACGATTCTCGGCCATTTGGTGAACGGCGCGGTTTCGGCTTCGAGAGCTTCGCCGATGCTGTTTCTTACGTCGATATAAAGAGGTTCACCGGCAGAGCCCGGTTCTTTGGTGCGATCGAGAATCGCAATGGCTTTGGTGGTCTTCGGGAAGGCTTTAACCAGGTGAGCGGCGCTGAACGGGCGATACAGGCGGGCTTTAACGAGACCAACTTTTTCGCCTTTGGCATTGAGGTATTCAACGACTTCGTGAATGGTTTCGGCGCCGCTGCCCATGGCAACGATAACGCGTTCAGCCTTCGGGTCGCCGACGTAATCAAACAGGCTGTATTCGCGGCCGGTCAGCTTGGCGAATTTTTTCATGGCCTTGAGAACGATTTCGGGGGTCTTGTCGTAGAAGGGGTTTACAGTTTCGCGACCCTGGAAATAGACATCGGGGTTCTGAGCGGTACCGCGCATGGTCGGGCGATCAGGGTTGAGGCCGCGGGCGCGATGTTCGAGAACCAGTTTGTCATCGATCATGGCCTTGATGTTTTCATCAGAGATCAGTTCGATTTTGTTAACTTCGTGAGAAGTTCTGAAACCATCGAAGAAATGAATGAACGGTACGCGGCTTTCAAGGGTGGCAGCCTGAGCGATCAGGGCCATGTCGTGGGCTTCCTGAACAGAGTTGGAAGCGAGCAGCGCGAAACCGGTCTGGCGGGTTGACATTACGTCGCTGTGGTCGCCGAAAATCGAGAGGGCGGCGCAGGCCAGTGAGCGGGCCGAAACATGGAATACGGTGGAAGTGAGTTCACCGGCGATTTTGTACATGTTCGGAATCATGAGCAGAAGGCCCTGAGAAGCGGTAAAAGTAGTGGTAAGAGCACCGGTGGTCAAAGAGCCGTGAACGGCACCGGCGGCGCCGCCTTCTGACTGCATTTCACAAACGGTCGGGATTGTACCCCAGACGTTTTTCTGACCAGCGGCTGTCCACGCATCAGCGTGTTCGCCCATATTGCTGGAGGGTGTAATCGGGTAGATCGCGATTACTTCATTGGTTTTGTGCGCGACCAGCGCGGTAGCTTCGTTCCCATCCATCATTGCGTATGTCTTTTTAGTCACAATCGCACTCCTGCCTGAATGTTATTGGCATCGGGCTGAAAAAATTCCGGTGCCGAAAGGCAAGGTGATATTAAGCCAAAAAGACTTAACAAGTCAAGGTTTGCAACCTGGTTTGTGAATTTTTTTTCAAAGTTTTGCATTGCAACATTTTTGCCATGCGAATTTTTATCACCTGTTCTCTGACGGTAGAAACTGGTGTATGATAAACAGGTAAAAGAAAATGCCGGAGGTAAATTCCATGCCGTTGTTCGCAATGCTTCTCATGCTGCTGCTTTCTTCACCGGTTAGTGCTGCCGAAGTGCCATGCCAGCCGTTTGAACCGGCAGACACCGGGCGCGAATACACAAAATCTGATATCACGCGCAGCCGCGAAGGCATGTTTCCGAACGACCCGTTTTTTGAGAAGCAGTGGCACCTTGAAAATCTCGGGCAGGCAGATGACAAGGGGCAGACCGGCATTTCTGGCTGTGATTCTGCGATGCGGCAGGCCTGGAACCTCTGGCAGCCAAAAAAAGATATCATTCTGGCAATTGTCGATTCTGGGCTCGATCTGAAGCATGAAGACATCGACCCGGCGATACTCTGGGTAAACCCGGGCGAAAGCGGCCCCGACGCCGATGGCAATGACAAGCGCAACAACGGCATCGACGACGACGGCAACGGCTTCATCGATGATGTACACGGTTATAATTTTGTCAGAAAAACCGGCGACATTCAGGACGACCAGTATCACGGCACCCACTGCGGCGCTATTATCGGCGCAACTGCCAACAATGGCATCGGTGTCACCGGCATGAATACAGGCCTTAAGATCATGATTGTAAAGATTTTCGGACTGGGCGGCACTCTTTACAGCGAAGAGGTGGCCCGGGCGGTAAGATATGCGGTGGATAACGGCGCCAGGGTGCTCTCAAACAGTTATGGCACCCCATCGTTCACCCAGGCAATGCAGGATGCCGTGCGTTATACGCATGACAAGGGGGCCCTGTTCGTCTGCGCCAGCGGCAACTCGCGCAAAGACCTCGACAACCCTGAAGAAAAAGATTATCCCGCATGCTACGGCGTGCCGAACCAGTTGGTGGTTGGCGCTACAGACAACCGTGACATGTCGAGTTTTGCCAATTATGGTTCAATGGTCGAAATCGCGGCACCGGGGCAAAACATCTTTTCTCTTATGCCAAAAAATGTCTACCGTGCCTTTTCAGGCACCTCGCAGGCATGCCCGCAGGTTGCGGCGGCGGCAACCATGGTCTGGTGCCAGAACCCCGACTGGACATGGCAACAGGTTAAGGCTGCTCTGATAAACGGAGCAGACCAGGTGCGCGGTCTCGGCCGCTACGTCAAGGGCGGGCTGCGTCTCAACGTGGCGAATGCGCTGCAGAACAAAACCGGGAAACGGCTGCCAGATTACGATTTCAACAAATGGCAGAGTGAAGACCGGGTGATCGAGTCGCTGCACCCTTATCACAACGGCAAAGAAGACCGCCAGACCGTGAAAGTACCGGGCGTTACCCGTTTCAGACTGCATTTTTCGCGTATAGAAGTCAACCACCATGGCGATCTGCTCAAGATTTGTGTTCCGGGCAGCGAGATGCCGGTCGAGACTATCAATGGTGTCTTTGGTGAAGGCTGGTCAGAGGTTATCGAGGGCGATACCGCCGAGCTTCTGCTCAGCAGTGACCAGTATGTGAACGGTTTTGGTTATCGAATCGACCGCATTCAGTTCACGACCCTCTGACGGTTGATTTACGCTAATTTAAGCCCCAAAACCGCCACAGATGAACACAGATAATGCAAATCGATTATGCCCCCGAAAAACAAACTGGTTGGAGCTCATGCGTAAATCGCATCAATCGAACTGCCGGATTATTGATTACTGCAGAAACAAAGTTGAACCGGTTCGTCGGCCCGGTCTATCAGTCGGGTTGCTTTTTCTCCAGCGATTCGCTTCACTCACAAGCTTACGAAAAAGCAATCCCGACTTCTCCCCGTTCCTGCTATTACAAACGATTCTGCTTTTGATTTACAGTTATCAATAAGTGAAAAAAACAATGTTGAAAACCTTGAAAAAAATGCAAAAATGGCTGGCTGCTGTAATAATAGCTGCTACGATCATACCGGTGGTAAAAGCGGCGGATCTTTATGATCTAAGGGTGTTCCCTGAGCCAGCGAGTCAGACGATAAGCTTTTCCGGAGTCATTTCGGCAGCCGATCCTTTCAAACAACCGATTGGCAAGAGAGCGCGAATATCAGGCATGCTGCGATCCTGGCTGGCAAGCAGCACAGTCGACATCGAGACCGAAGGCGCAAGCTGTTCAGCTGTGGTTCAGAACGGTGAATTTTCGGGTACAATCAGACCAGCTTCGATAAGCAGCTTCAGCATTTCTGTCGGGCATGAGGGCCAGCAGCTTTACTTTGAGCGGTTTTCCTTCTCAGAACCAATTGAAACCGTCATTGTCAGTGACGTTGACGATACCATTCTGGTCACCGAAGTTACCAGTCGCCTGAAGATGGTCTACAATTCGCTGCTGAAAAGCAGCAAAAGCCGTGAACCGGTCAGAGGCACCCCTGAGCTGTACAAAGCCATCGCGTCCGGCACGGCGGGGCTGCACAACCCTCATTTTTTCTACCTCAGCAGTTCCCCGGCATTTCTGAGTCGAACTCTGAAAACCTTTCTGCAAACGAATGGTTTCCCGCAGGGAACACTGATTCTCAAAAAAAGTCTGACGGGCGGTAGTCATCAGCAGCACAAGCTTGGCTGGCTGCTGACTATTGCCGGCCGGTTTCCACAGATGCCGATGCTGCTTTTCGGTGACAGTGGCGAGAAAGATCCGCAGATTTACGCCGAATTTGCCGCCAGTCTGGCAAAACCCGGCCTGATAAAAGCGGTTGTCATTCATCTGGTTTCAGACGATGAAAAACACCTGCAGAAGCTGAATGAGCATGCTGCCAGCTTCAAAAAACTCGGCCTGCCATTCATTATCTGGAGCGACTCTGAGACATTGTGCCGCGAGCTTGAAAAACTCGGCCTGCTAAGCCACAAAGGCAAATAATTCAACCCACACAGGTTTTCCGGGAGAGGCACACGGGTTCGTAATACGATAATCCGGGTTCTGTGTTGCGTATGGCTTCAGGAACAGACAACCATCAGGTCATCCATGCAAAGCCTGCACTCGCAAAAGCGGGCGCGGAGATCTTACATGCAACGGCTTAGACTCATGCTTTACCGGCCCTTCGGAGACAACCGCAGGGATGACGTGGCATCTCTGATTTTTCACGTTCAATGTTGACAGGCCACTATTGCGAAGACAGCCTGGATTCAGCGGTTGTTGAGTTCAGACTGATAAATTGCCAGATCTCCGGCCGAGAAGCAGCAGAATATCACTTCAAGGTCTTCGCCGGTCTCGCGAAGAAAGTCTGTGACCGTTGCAACGGCGATTTTAGTCGCCGCACCTATCGGGTAGCCGTAAACGCCGGTGCTGATCGCCGGAAAGGCAATACTGCGAAGTTTATTGGCAACCGCCAGATCGAGAGATCTGCGGTAGCAGCTGGCAAGCAGGGTCGGCTCATTCTGACTGCCGCCGCGCCAGACCGGGCCGACCGTGTGAATAACGTATTTTGCCGGCAGGTTGAAGCCGGGGGTGATTTTTGCATCGCCGGTGTTGCAGCCACCGAGAGTCCGGCAGACTTGCAACAGATCAGGGCCGGCAGCGCGGTGAATCGCCCCGTCAACTCCGCCACCGCCGAGCAGGCTGCTGTTCGCAGCATTTACGATAGCATCGACCTTTAACCGGGTAATATCGCACTGAACGGCACTGACTCTGGTTTTGTTCATTTCAGATATCCTTAGGCAGACGGCAGCCAGCCATGTTGCAGATATGTTTAAAATGGGCTTCGGAAACAGGCTGAATCGAAAGGCGCATACCTCGTCTGGCGACCATAATGCCTTCGAGTTCCTTCGCCTGTTTGATTTTTTCGAGGGAGAGAATTTCTTTGAAAGCGGCGACAAAAGCGACGTCAACGAGGAACCAGAGCGGCTTTTCAGGAGTGCTGCGCTCGTCGAAATATCGGCTTTTGCGATCGAAAGCTGCTGCGTCGGGGTAAGCCTTGCCTGCGACTTTTGCCACCCCGGCAACGCCTGACGGGTCGGCATTCGAGTGATAAAAAAGCACCAGATCACCGACCTGCATTTCATCGCGCATGAAGTTGCGGGCCTGATAGTTGCGAACGCCTTCCCAGGCGGTTTTGCCGTCACGCTGCAGATCCTGTATCGAATATACCGAAGGTTCACTTTTCATCAGCCAGAATTGCACTTTTTCACTCTCTTTCATCGGGCGGGCCCGAAACTGGTTTTCTGGCAGCATAGCCGAATCGGGCGGCGATGGCAAATATTGTTCAGATAACAGTGTAAAGACACTTTTAATACTGCCACCGGTCTGAAGCCAGCTGACTGAGAAAAATTTCAAAGAGATTCAGTCCGGGCGGCGCAAAAAGTCAAAAACCCCGGTAAAGCCATGAATATGGCTTTACCGGGACTGGTTTAATAGACGCTGGTGTTATCTGTGAAGATTTTCGAAGGCGGCGATGCCTTTAAGTGTGCGGGTAAGAGGGCTTTCCCGGGTAAGCTGTGCCATAACTTCGTTTTGATCATCAGCCGAGAGACTGGCAAAGTTTGCGATGATCTGTGCGGCATTTGACTCGAGGCGACTCTGCAGCAGCAGGGTTTCATCTTCACTGCGGGCAGCGGCGGCCAGTTCCAGATTGTGGCTGTAATCGGCAGCGAGAGCAATCAGCTCAGCAGTTGCGGGCGGAGCAACGACCGGGTCGCGCTCGATCATGATTTCGAAGCGGTTGATAAACATGCTGTTCATGTCGCGGCGCTTAACAACAATTTCGAAGCGCCAGTAATCACCATTGGAGGTCAGGTAGACTCTTGGGGCGAAGGCGTAGAGATGGTTGATGCGCACCGAAAAGTTGCGGGCGGTAAGCTTTTCGAAACCGGATTTCGGAAACTGGCCGGTAAAACCGAATTCGTCGGCCCAGTACATATTCTGTGAATAGTGGCTGAAAGAGCTGTTGGCAATCGGTTTGAGGTCGTTATCGACGAGATTCATCGACACCATCGGTTCTTCGAGGCGAACGCGCACGTAATAGCTGGTAACGTTTGGTTGCAGCATGACGTATTCATAGCCTGAACGGTAACCGTCGGCTTCGACATCGATGCGGGCGGAATTACCAGAGACGAAAACGCGGCCACGGGCATTCTGGATATCTTTGAAGCTGCCGTTCATTGCCTGTACCCTGAAGAAATGGGGGCCGGAACTCAGATAAAGTTCGGCAGCGGCGGGGCCGGTGACAGCCAGCAGGGCAAAAAGAACAATGATAAAGATTCTTCTCAAACGCATTTTCGACTCTCCTGTACAACGGATTAGGACTCTGATATCAGCTTAACATCAGGGCCGCCCGACAAAAAGATACATTGCCGGACAAGCCCGGACAAAGACCGACATCAGCAGACGTTACAATATTTATAATCGACCTGAATAAAGCGAAACCTTACCCGTTAAATATTGTTCGGAGCCAGTGAGCTATTTTGCCTGGTAATGGCGGTATGGGCCTTTGATGAAACTGGTGATCGCGCCCTGTTTTTCGAGAGCACGCAATGAGGCCTGTATTTTAACATCGCCATGACGGCGGAATTTGCCGCTGATTTTGCTCATGGTTCTTGCGGTGGCGCAGTATTCAAGAATTTCTTCGGCAAGCATATCGAGTGTATCCGGCAGTTCGCGCAGCGGAATAACCATCGTCTTGCCGGGGTTGGCAGGGGAATAGTTTTCGCCCGGCTCAAAGCACAGGCAATCGGCAAAACGCGACAGAAAGCTGCGCACGCGCTGACGCAGGGTGCCACCGGTGCCAGATGAACCATAGCCATGAATCACATCAAAGCGGCTGCGGTTACCCTTCCTGACCCGGGCGTTGTAAAAGCGCACCAGGGCTTCTATCGCTTCAACCTGGGTATATCCGTGCAGATCAAGTTCATTACTCATAAGAAGGGCAATATAGTGCATGCCCGCTGTCATTTCAAGCAACATAAAACAACACCGGCAAAACTAAACAAACAAACCTGCCGGCGAAACCGGTGATTTTGGTATGTAACATTGACAGTGAGATGCGATATGGGGCAAGATTTATGGGAAACGGGCCGGCATTTTTTTCGCGGGCGGGCAGAGATGCAGTGTGCTGCTGGCCTGGCCTCCAGGCTTCAGCAAAACAAAGGAGACCTTCATGATCTACAGAAAAATTGGCAAAACCGGGGTTGAAGTTTCGCAACTGGGTTTCGGCTGTATGCGCCTGCCGGTGATCGATGGGATTACTCACCAGATCAACGAATCGCTTGCAACTCAGATGTTGCGGCATGCGATCGACAACGGCGTCAACTATGTAGATACCGCTTTTCCATATCATGGTTATGGCTTTGACCGGGGCGGCGAAAGCGAACCTTTTGTCGGCAGGGCTTTGCGTGACGGTTATCGACAGAAAGTGCAGCTGGCGACCAAACTGCCAAGCTGGTTGATCAGCTGCCATGCCGACATGGATAAATATCTCAACGAGCAGCTTGCAAGGCTCGAAACCGATCATATCGACTTTTATCTGGCACATGCGATCAATAAAGGCTTCTGGAAAAATCTCACCGCTCATGATTTATTCAGGTTTCTTGACCGGGCGCTGGCCGACGGGCGCATACGCCATGCCGGTTTTTCATTTCATGACGATCTGCAGCTGTTCAAGACGGTTGTTGACGCCTACAGCTGGTCATTCTGCCAGATTCAGTATAATTACGTCGACGAAGACTACCAGGCCGGGCGTGCCGGGCTCGAATACGCCGCCGAACGCGGTCTTGGCATCGTGATCATGGAACCCTTACGCGGTGGCGCCCTGACAAACGGTCTGCCTGAAGCTATAACCAATGTTTTTGCCGAATCGGGTCTCAAATATTCGCCGGCTGAATGGGCTCTGAAATGGCTTTACGATGACCCGCGCATTTCGGTGGTTCTGAGCGGCATGAGCGCCATGGGACATGTTACCGAAAACCTGCGAATTTCGGCGACAGCCGGTGCCGGTTCAATGACGCCTGAAGAGCGTGAAGTGATGAACCGGGTGCAGACGATTTTCAGACAGAGAATGAAAGTGCCATGCACTACCTGCGGCTACTGCATGCCCTGCCCGGCCGGGGTTGAGATTCCGAAGAACTTTTCAATGTATAACAGCTTTCACATGATGGGCGAAAAATCCAACGACTCAATCAGATCAATGTATTTCGCGCAGATCGCTGAGTCTGCAAGGGCCGCAAAATGTGTAAAATGCGGCCGCTGCGAAACTCATTGCCCGCAGCATATCCCGATAATGCGCGAACTCGAAAATGTCGCCACTACCTTTAAATAATATCAGCAGGCAAGACAGATTCATTATCTGAAGTCTATTTGCGACGCCGCTTGAAGATGTTGCCGAGATCTTTGAGCAGATCTTTGGCCGGGTCGGTCTTTTTAGCTGCGGGAGCCGGCTCGGCGCTGGCCGGTTCTTTACTGCGGGGCTTGAGAATATCCTGCAGAAGTTTCTGACCCTGGCGTTTCAGGCCAAGCTCAAGAAGTTTTTCGGGTTTGAAACCTGGAAATACCGGTGCCAGAAGAGTGCCTTCGACGCGGCTCGGAATGCTGGCTGTTTTGCCGTCGAGAGATATCTGCTGCAGAACCCGACTCTTCTCTACGGCCACCGGCGCGAATCTGATCTCGAGATTGCCTTTCAGGCTGGTGTCGAGACCGACATCACCGCGATAACTCGCCCGACCGGCTGAACTAAGAAACATCATATCATCGGTTGTCATAATGCCCTGTCTGATGACGAAAGTGGCGCTGGCTTCACTGATATCGCCAGAAGAATACTCTTTGAGATTTACCAGTGACAGAAAAGGCGTGACAACTGGCGGCGTGTTGTATCTGCCGTTCTGCATGTGCAGACTGCCTGTTCCGTTCCAGGATGCGAGGGTTTCGATATCACCATCGGCTTTGAATGTTCCGCCGGCTGGCCCGGTAATTACCTGTTTCTGTGTGGTATTGCTGTCGAGGAAAGATTCGGCGCGCAAGCCGCTGCCCATTGCATTTACCTGCAGCTGAACCGGGTGTTTGCCGGTAAAAACCTTGCCACTGCCGCTGAGCGAACCACCAAAAAGCTTTGCCTGGGCACTGCTTATTGTAAACACATCGCCGCTATAGCTGAAACTGCTGCTGACATCGATGAACGGAAACAGATATGAACTGCGATTCGTTGAAGAAACCGGCAGGTCGAAATCGAAACGCGGCACCGATGCCGACCCGGTCAGGGACAGATTTTCTGGCGCACTTTCGACTCGCAGTTTTATCAAGGCTTTGTTTATGTCGATTTTGCGGCTGGGTATTACGAGAGCTGCGTCGGAAATGCCAATTGCTGAAGAAATAGAACCGTCAGCCACTTTTCCGATCATCGACAGTTGTGCTGAAAACTTCTTTATTTCTGGGCTGGCATTGTAGACAAGCGAGTCGATATTCTTCAGGTCAGCATTGAACGAGAATTGCATTGGTTTATCTGCTGCGCCGGCAAACTTGAGTTCGGCGCTGGTCTGACCGCCCGCCATGCTCAGACCATCGATATGGCCCGGTGCAAGCGCTCCGATTACTGCAACAAGAGTTTCAACAGAGGCAGGCTTGATCGCCGCCGCGCCAGATGCCTGCAGGGGCTTTAGTGCCTGCATCTTTATCTCAGCCTTGAATGGCAGTTCTGCCGTTGTTCCTGCTTTATTGGCACCAGCCAGAGACAGGCTGCCGGCAAAGTCAATGTTCAGCGGACTGCCAGATTCAGACCGTGCGACAGTCGCAGATGGCATCTGCATAAGCACCGTTTTGCCACTTTTCTTTGCGATTATACGCAACTCAAGTTTACTGACAGAAAGCTTGTCAAATGGCAGATTCTCGATGCTCAATGCAGGGCCAGGCGATGGCGGCCTGGAAATAGCTCCCAATATGGGCTTGCCATTGGAATCGAGAGTGATAGCAGCTTTCATTGATTTTACCTTGATCTCTTTCATCACCAGATTGCCGCCGAGCAGGCTCATCATGTCGCAGGTGGCAGAAAGCTCTTTTATTTCTGCAGAAGGCAATTCAGACTGCGCCTGGGCTCCTATTTTGACACCGGTCAGGATAACAGTTGCATAGCTTAATTTGTAATCCTTGACTGCAACCGGCACACCAAGCAGTTCTGAAATTTTCTGCTCGAACTGCTCTTTGATACCCGGTGCCGGTTTCTCTTCGCCCATGGCAAAGTTACAGCAAATCAGCAAAGCGCATAACAGCAACACCTTAAAAGAAAGGTTCAGGCCTGCATGACAACGGCTAACACATCTTTTCATATTGTTCGCCTCGCACTTTCATGATTGCAGCACCAGCAAGCAGCTATAGCCATTAACCAAGTTTCAATCTCACGCCGTATTCATATAAATATATTTAAATACACCGCATGATCTATAAGTAAACTTCAAATAATGCTTTTGCCGCCTCTGTCGGCCTTTTCTCTGACTTGAACGAAGTGAATCGAAAACTCGTTCATAAAAAGGTTATGTTTCTGGTCAGCTTCAGCCATGCTGACTGAAATTCGGGGGCTGACACCGCAGATTTTACAATGCTATTCATTTTTCATTCTGTTTCAGAAAGGCGCGCATGCCGGCGCTCAAGAACTCAGCCAGGCCGGGTGCGACCTTTTCGTAATATGACTTGAACCTGGCATCAGAAACATACATTTCGGCAAGCCCGGAGTAAATTTCAGGGGTCACTTCATAGAAGCCGCCAATGAAAGCGTGGTGTTCGGCGATTACCGCCTGAACTTCAGGCGTTTCAGGTGAAAGATGCATCAAAGAGGCGAGTTTGCGGTTGATGGCTTCACCATCTTTAAGATGCTGCTGAAAGCCATCTTTGCCCATTTTGCGAATGTTCTGCCATGACTCATCGACTTTGGCGCTGCCGTAGCGTTCGCGTGCCTCACGGTCGTATTTTTCGGCGGTTTCGCGGTCAATGAAGCCCTTATAGTATTCGTGGTCCTGCATGGTAATCTCCTTTTCGTTCAGACTCGCGAGAGTCCGGTCAATAGTCGCAATCAATTGCGACGTGCGCTGCTGACGCGTTTCAAGATTTTTTCGATGGTCATTCAGAGAAGTCGCCAGATCAAACCCGGGTGAATCGAGAATCGCCCGGATTTCGTTCAGCGGCAGATCGAGTTCGCGATAAAACAATATCTGCTGCAGTCTCAGCAGGTCGCTGCGGTTATAAAGGCGATAATCGCCTTCGCTGCGTGCAGACGGCTTAAGCAGACCGACAGCATCGTAATGATGCAGGGTGCGAATGCTGACACCGGCCACTCTGGCCAGCTTCCCTACCTGCCAGACTTCTTCTGCATCGGACTCACATTTTTCGTTACATTTTTGCCTGCATTTTTTCATAAAACAAGCTTAATGCATGACGTTACGTAAGGGTCAACAGATTTTAAAATCTAAAATCTTGTACAATCTGGCAAAATACGGGCGAATTTCTGGTGGCGCAATTCAGAAATGACGCAGTCCATGAATCTGCAACCAGTCTGCGCCCAGGGCTGCCTTTCAGACCTCATCGATTTTACCGGTTACCGGTCGAGGCCGAGCTGCCAGCGCATGAATGACCACTGGTCGGTCTGTTCTTCGAGAATCTGGGTCAGGGGCTTGCCAACGCCGTGGCCGGCCTGACGTTCGACCCAGAGCAGCACCGGCTTCTCAGATAAACTGGCAGTGGCGCTCTGCAGGGCAGCGGTCATTTTGCGGGCATGCATCGGGTGAACTCTTGTGTCTTTTTCGGCGGTGAAAATGAAGATAGCCGGGTATTCGCGGCCTTCGACAATATTGTGATAAGGCGAGTAGCGCCGCAGCCAGACAAAATCTTCAGGGTTCTCGGCGGTGCCGTATTCGGGCACCCAGAAGCGAGCCATGAGAAAGCGCTGATAACGAAGCATATCGAGCAGCGGCACACCGCAGATGGCGGCCCGATAAAGCTCAGGGCGGCGGGTTATCGCCGCGCCGACGAGTAGACCGCCATTCGAGCGGCCGCTGACGCCAAGCTTTTCACGACAAGTGTAGCCTTCGGCAATCAGCCACTCGGCAGCGGCTTCGAGATCTTCAAACACCTTTTCCTTGTTGCCGAGCGTACCCATTTTATGCCAGTCATCACCATATTCACCGCCGCCACGCAGGTTGACGACTGCGTAAATACCGCCATCTTCGATCCAGGGAATCACGGTTCCGTTGTAAGCCGGGGTCATGCTCAGGCCAAAGCCGCCGTAGCCATAGATTACGGTCGGATTGTAACCGGTCTTTTCGACCCCGGCGCGCTTGATCAGAAACATGCTGACGCGGGTGCCGTCTTTCGAGGTGAACCAGTGCCGGCTTACCTGCATGGCAGACAGATCGGCTGCGACCGGCCTTTCCCACCATGGTGTCGGGGTTGAAGACGGGCTGTCGTAGCGAAGAATGCGGTTCGGACAGTTGAACGAGGTGTAATCGACAAAAAAGTCAGGGCGCTTAATCGAGCATGAAAAGGAAGCGGTGCCGATGCCCGGCAGCTGAACCGCCGTCTCACTGCCATTCTGAAGATCGAAAGAGACCAGACGCGAAGCCGCTTCGCACTTGTATTCGACCAGCAGAGCACTGCTGGTGAAGCCCCAGTCTTCAATTACCGCGTCAGTTTTTTCACAGACAAACTTCTGCCAGCCGTTCAAACCAGGGTTGTCAGGATTGGCGACGAATATCTGACTGTTCTTCGCCCCTTCGTTGGTGAGAATAAACAGGCGGTTATCGACAACACAGGCACAACTGCGGCTTTCTCGGCCAACGATAATATCGCGGCACACCAGATTGCCTGTTTTGAGCCATTCAGAGAAATCGACCAGCCACAGATCGTTTGAACGGGTGCTGGTATGATAGCTGAGCACCAGCCAGCGCCCGTCTTCTGACAGCCAGGCCGAGGGCCCCCAGGTGGTGGCAAGCGGCCCCTCAGTATATTGGGCAAAAATCAGCCGGTCGTTGCCGGTTGGCTCGCCAAGCTGGTGCAGGCGAATTTCGCGGGAATAAGGGTTGGCCGGGTCAGAAAGTCGTGAATAGATAAAGCTTCTGCCATCAGGCTGCCAGAAAACGCCGCCAACCTTGTTCGTTATACGGTCTTCGAGAAGAGTGAGATCTGAAACCCTGAGAATTCGCAGTTCATGGTTCTCATCACCGCTGCTGCAGATTCCGTAAGCCAACAGAGTGCCATCAGGCGAAGGCTCGAACCAGCCGATGCTGCTCAAACCGGTCGCATCAGACCGGTTGGTGTCGAGCAACACCCGCTCAGGCCCGCCAGCAACTTCAGACATGCAGACAATCGGCTGATTGAGGTTACCGGGGCGTTTGAACCAGAAGAGACGCGGGCCGGCAAAAACTGGCAGCCAGCACGAATCGGCTTCGAGCAACGGTCTTAGACGCTCTCTTAGAGCGGCACGGCCCGGCAGACGATCGAGAACCGTTCTGGTCAGCGAATTCTGTGCGTCTGTCCAGTTGTCGGTTTCCGGGGTCGGGTTGCCATTGGCGTCACCCTCGAGCCATCTGAAATCATCATGGATAATGGTTCCGTGAAAATTTTCGGCGATTTTTTCGCGGCGGCTCGACGGGTATTGCGACTGATGCTGGTTCATTTTTCGTTCCTTTGTTTCAGATTGATGAAAGGACCGGTTTATCGTAGCATAAGATCAAGGTTGGGAGAAATTGATGATGCCGGAAATCCAGGAAAAAAACGAACTAGGTCAATCCAGTTCTGAAAGCGGCAGTGACAGCAACCAGCAACTGCCCATCGCAAAACAGCCTGCGGCGATTTCGCTGACGGGTCTCTGGTTTTATAATTTTTTCTTCATTCTGCTGTCTCTGCACGCGCCTTACCGCTTTCTTCACATGCTGCCGAATCTGGTTATCACCTCACAGGGACTCGATTACGATATGGGCGGGATTTTTCCGCATCTGGGCTCGACAATTGTGGCGGTAGTCATTCAAACCGGGCTGGCTATTCTGATTACGGCAATTGCAGCGATTGCCAGACTTATTTTTCGGCGACTCGATGCTTTTGTGGTTTCATTTCTATCCATATGCGGTCTGCAGGTGCTCGTTTATTACCGAATCTACTTTGACGCAAAAACCGACCCGGCCATTCTTGATGCATTCGGGCCATTCACAGTTTCATGGATATTTCTGGTGCTGTTCGTTCTGGGTTCAATATTCAAACTGTACCGACAAAAATCTGGTAAAAAGCCAGATTGAGCGAAATCGACTGAGAACTGCTCAGATTAGTCTTATATCACCCTTATATCACCGTCGATTATTGATTACTGCAGAAACAAAGTTGAACTGGTTCGTCGGCCCGGCCTATCAGTCGGGTTGCTTTTTGCCGACAGGAGGTCAGCGATACTCGGCAGCATCAGGATAGATGCTGCCGGGTGCTCCAGCTTAATTTGTTCTTAAGTTTTCGCTCAGCAGAACCGCTCTATCCTGCGCGGTTCTGCATAAGCACCTCCTGTGCTAAACAAGCTTACGAAAAAGCAATCCCGACTTCTCCCCGTGCCTACTATTACAAACGATTCTGCTTTTGATTTGCAGTTATCAATAAATGGCTGTCCATCATCGAGAGGGTATTTGAGGACGGTTTTCGCCAGGCATTTGCTCGAGAATGCAGGCAGCCTGGAAGGCTCTAAATGAGGATGGGGCCAAGCATACAAGTGTAAACGAGCACCTGGCCAGCAGAAAAATCAGGCAGAAGTGGTCTTGCTGATGTTGCGGCGATGATTGAAGAAGATCGATGGCAGTTCGTCGATGTCGAGGTCTTTGATGGCGTTTTCAAGAAAATCGAGTTCGGCAAAAGCTGAGCCGGCAGCGTTTGCGGCATAATGCGGCAGACCGCAGAAAACTGAGACCGGCACTGCTCTCGGAACGACCGCACTCTCAGGCAAAGCACCGGCAGCGCCGGAAATAGCCATAAACAAAACCCGCAGTGAATGGGTTGCCCGTAGTCGGCGCACCAGCTCTTCGATGTTGCAGTCTGCAGTTCTGGAAATAACGACGAGCAGTTTTTCACCGGCGTCAGCCATATGTTCGAGCATGAGAAAATTCTGATCAATCGAGCCTGACAGGCGCAAAGGGGCAAGACCGCTACTGTTGGCAAGATTAAACCAGCGCTGATCATGCTTTTCAGAAAGAAAAACCAGGCGAACCGGTCGTTTAAAGACACGCAGGGCGGTTATCCAGGTCAGAATGCCAAAATCGCGGGCGATAAAAATCTGCCCGCCGTGATTAAGATCAGTTTCGCCCCAGACACGAAAATACGGAAAAAAGACGCTGCCGACAAAACGTGCCAGATAGCGGCAGATTTTCCAGGCCAGCCAGCCAGGAGCCTCTGCCGGCCTGAAAATTTCATGATGGTGCGGGCGTTCAGTCTTCTGATCTGATTCCGGGTATTCGCTCATATATGCGGTTGATATCGTAACGTTGTAGAACTTCAGAGAGTACGAAGCTTTTCAGCAGGTCCTGGCGGCTCAGCCTGAAGCTGTCGCGATGGCGATGTTCAGAGTCATCATCAGCAGCAGCAGTGAGTCTTACCATAGCCGAAGCCCTGGCTTCAGGAATTTCATCTTCGTAATTCGTACGACCGGACAAAGTAGGCATCGCATCGTAATTAACTTCAGCACGACCGGCTTCGGCTTCATAATTGCGGCCAACAAGAGCCGGCAGCTCGTCATAATTAACCTCAACACGGCCGAAAGAGCTTTCATAGCCTTTCGATTCAAGAGAAGGCATCTGGTCGTAGTTAACTTCACCACGGGCCGGCATTGGCGTTATGGCAGCCGACAGAGGCTTTTCGTAGGCCGAACCTGACGATTTCTTTTTCTTAGCACGCTTTTCTCGGGCACGCTTTGCAGTGTTATCGATGTCTGCGGTCTGGCCGGCGCCGCCACCCGGAGTCTTAAAGAAATCGTCGAGGGTAGTGAGCTCAGAGAAGTCGATGTTGGCGTCTTCTTCCTGCTTTTTCTTCTGAATTTCCGACCAGACCGAGTAGATCAGGGCGAGAATTACTATTACTACTTCCACTTAAGGGTCTCCTGGGCTTTTCAGCGTTTTCCGGCCTTGGGTGGTTCAGCCATATGCGAGAATGATTTTCTCATTTCGGTATCAGAGCTGATATTTTTAAGGGTATAGTAATCAAGAATGCCCATATTTCCGTCTTTAAGTGCGTCAGCGATAGCCTGAGGCACACTTGCTTCAGCTTCGACGAGTTTGGCTTTCATTTCCTGTTCGAGGGCTTTCATTTCCTGCTCTTTTGCTTCAGCCATGGCTCGGCGTTCGGCAGCTTTAGCCTGTGCGATCTTCATATCGGCTTCTGACTGGTCGATCTGAAGTTTGGCGCCGATGTTTTCGCCAACATCGACGTCGGCGATATCGATCGAAAGAATTTCGAAAGCGGTGTTAGCATCAAGACCCTTATCCTGAATGGTTTTTGAAATTCTGTCGGGATTTTCGAGAATTTCTTCGTGGCTGGCGGCCGAACCAATGGTGGTAACGATACCTTCGCCAACGCGGGCAAGGATCGTTTCTTCGGTGGCGCCGCCGACGAGTTTGTTGATGTCGGCTTTAACGGTTACGCGGGCAATAGCCTTGACCTGAATGCCGTTTTTTGCCATGGCGGCTACCAGGGGAGTCTGAATAACTTTGGGCTTAACGCAGAGTTTTACCGCATCGAGAACGTCGCGACCAGCGAGATCGATGGCGGTCGCCTGTTTAAAGGAAAGGTTGATACCGGCCTTCTGCGCCGCTATCAGGGCTGAGCAAACCTTCGAAACGTTGCCGCCGGCAAGGAAGTGCGATTCCAGAGCCTGTAGACCAATCTCTATGCCGCCCTTCTTGACCATGATAGCGGGGTTAATGATGGCATGCGGAGAAACTCTTCTGAAGCGCATCCCGATAAAGTCGAGCGGGCTGACACTCACGTCAGAAGCGATGGCGCTGATCCAGAGGCCAACCGGTACAAAATAGGTGAAGACAAAAAATATGAAAATACCAACAAAAGCGCCAATCAGAATAAAGCCTTCAGACATTCTACCCCTCCGTTAATGAGAATCTGTTAATTCATCAATCAATATCAGTTAAAGCACCGGCAAAGTCAAGCTGATTCGTTATTCTGCGCCACCAGGAATCTCGGCAACAATGATACGGCCAGCAGTTGCTTTTACGACTTTGATTTTCGCACCCTTCTCGACAAATTCACCGTCGGTGATGACATCCAGACGCTCGCCGTCAATTCTCGCGATACCGGAAGGGCGCAGCATGGTCGTCGCCACGCCTTCACGCCCGATATAGCGCTGCATGTCTTCGACAGCGACAAAGCCCTCGGCAGCGGACGATTCGGTGGAAAGAACAAAGTTTTTACCCAGGCTGGTCTTCGGAAAAATGAAGAAAAACCACAACAGCAACAGAATTACACCGACGATGCCGGCAAAGGTGGCAATAACAGCCATGGTGCTGCTGAGTTTGAGGTAAGCAGCGACAATGCCGCCGCCGAGCAGCAGAATACCGATAACCCCGGTTATACCAAACCCTGGGATAATAGCAATTTCGAGAAACAGGAAAAGAAAACCGGCCAGCATCAGCACGATGACCATCATACCCCAGGCCGGCTTTTCGGCCTGTTCAGCCAGGCCTGGCGTTGCCGAAGCCGGTGCAGAAGAACCCGCTGAAGATTTTTCGGGCAACAGTTCGGCTGTATCGCTGGCAGCAAAAGCCGGTACAATGGCAAAAGTGGTTATCAGGAGCAAAAAGATTAGCAGGTATCGCATGCTGTTTCCTCTGGTTGTCGTATTGGGTATGCTTTAATTTAACACAATCCGGTGCGATAAATCAGAAAAACCTGACGAAGGCGAGAAACTCAGCTGATAACCTGGCGAACGACGATTTTCTGGCCGTCGACTTTTCTGACGACGACGCGAGCGCCCTTTTCGATAAAATCACCGTCAGAAACGGCATCGTAACGCTCATCGCCAATCTGAACCTTGCCAGATGGGCGGCAGGGGGAAGTTGTAATACCCTCGAGGTTGAGCAGGTGATCGTAGACATTGGCTTCGGTGGCAACAAAACCCTGCTCTGGAGCCATTTCTTCTTTGAGAACGAAACGGTCGAAAACGCGCAGTTTCGGCCCCCACCAGTATACCAGCCCGGTGATTATTACTGAATAGGTTATGATGCTGGCAATCGCGGTCAAAGCTGAATAAATACCACCAAATACCATTACGATACTGAAACAGACAGCAATAATGCCTGAAACGCCGGTAATACCAAAGCCGGGTATGATAAAAGCTTCGACCAGCAGAAGTGCCATACCGACGATAAAGAGAATCAACGCTTCAAGGCCGGCCATATAGGCAAACAGATGCCCGCCAAAGAACAGAGCAAGACAGACAACACCGGCCCACCCAAGAATACCAAAACCGGCAATGAAAAATTCAAGAACCAGGCACCAGAAACCAACTGTAAACAAAATAACGCTGATCTGTGGGTTGGTGAGATAGCGGGCGATCCATTCAGCCGAAGTCGGCTCGATACGTTCGACTTTGGCGTTCTCGAGGTTGAGAATTCGCAACGCTGAAGTAATTGAAGCGACGATATGATCGCAATAGCCATGCTTCAGAGCAACTTCTGAGGTCAGAGTCAGAATTTCGCCTTTTTTGCTGAGGCCTTCGATCGTGTCATGGTTCTTGTCAACCATGGCTTCGGCAATTGCCGGCGGGCGCTTGCGGGCTTCGGCCGAGGCCCTGAATTCAGCCCTGAAAGCCGACACGAATTTTTCTTCGGCAGCCTGCACCCCGGTGCCCATGAGCATTATCGGGGTAGCGGCACCCATCTCAGAACCCGGTTCCATGAAAATGCGGTGGCATGAAATGGCAATCAGAGCTGCAGCAGAAAGAGCGCGGCCCTTGACGTAGGCTATGGTTGAAACTTTCGAGCGCAGCAGCGCGTCTTTGATTTCCTGGGAAGATTCGACCAGGCCGCCATTAGAATTGATTTCGAGAATGACGGCAGCGGCGTTTTCGAGTTCGGCACGGCGCAACTGGCGCTGAATGAAAAACGACAGGCCCTTGTCGATATCCTTGTGGACTTCGACGACAAAAACGGTGCCCGAGGCGCTCTGCGCAGCCAACGGAACCGGTGCCATCACCAAAAAAACAAGAAAAACAGACATGAGAAAGCCCATGCAGCGCGCGAGGCTCTGCATGGGCTGTTTTACAGCGAAGTCAGCTGCCGTTCTAGCGGCGGCGTCTCTGCTTGCGGCGTGCTTCAGCAGCTTTGCGTTTCTGCTTTTCACTTGGTTTTTCATAGGCCCTGCGGCGTTTGATTTCCTTCACGATGCCAGCTTCCTGGCACTTTTTCTGGAAGCGCTTCAATGCCTTTTCCAGTGGTTCATCCTTCATTACTCTTACTTCTGCCATTCAATTCACCCCCCTTCTGATTTCGTATCAGAGAGGTTTCCCTCGTATGTTCGATTAAATTCAGCCCGGAGGCCAGTTAAGACGACGTTTACCAAGCACATGGAAATGAATATGATGCACGGTCTGACCAGCTTCATCACCGCAGTTAGCCACGACCCGGAAACCTTTTTCGAGGCCCAGTTCGTCTGCCAATCTGGCGATGGTCGCAAAGATCTGCGACAGCATTTTCCCGTCGCTGGCTGCCGGGTCAGTCAGTTTTGCAACATGTTTGACCGGTATAACCAGCACGTGCACCGGTGCCTGCGGATTGATATCTTTAAAGGCAACCACAGAGTCGTCGCGATAAACGATCTCAGCGGGAATTTTGCCGTCAACGATTTTACAAAACAGACACTGTTCCATGGTGAGGTGAATTGTACATCAGCAGAAACTGCTTGTCAACAAAATTGTCGGTGCGGTTTCAGTTTTCGGAATCGCGCACAACAACCTCGCCATGCATGCCGGGGTTGTATTTACCCTTGTTGGTCGAAATGGGTGAACGCAGAACGCGAATAGCCCTGATACCGGCGTCATGAGCTTCGCTGATATCGGTATCAGAATCACCGTAAAACAGGCTGATACCATGTTTCTTGATAAAAACAGCCTTGCTGGTTTTACCGGAGAAGATTGCAGCCGGCTGCCCTTCAAGTTTGAATTCGCGGTGCAGCAGGCGGGTGAGAATTTCGCCTTTTACTGCCGGGCGGGCGGTGATGAAATAGATTTTATCTCCGCGTTTTTTGTGCATTTCGATGATTTCGCGGGCCGATTCTTTCGGCATGCTGAAGCGGTCGAAATCGCAGCTCATATCCTTCCAGAACTGGTCGGAACTGAGGGGTTTCGGGCCATATTTATTGGTGCCGTTCGGGCCATCGGTGTTACTGAAAGCATAGTAAAAGCCGGGCGAAGAGAAAAGAACCGTATCATCGACATCGAAGCCGACCGCAACCGGTTTTTCGGGCAGGGAGGAGGCAATTTCATCGACCGTGGTGGTCAGGTAGGTAAAGGTTTTGGTCGGGGCGGGAGCCGCAACCAGCAGCATGATCATGACAAGACTGAGCAGCCAGCGTCGCAAATTCATCATTCGTTCTCCTTATAGAAAATCTTCTAACTGCAATCAGTAAAAAACGAAACCGGTACATTTTCAACTTAATTTTTTACAACGCCCCGCCCGCAATGGTTCGGCACATCGAAGATGCTCTTCAAATTTCCAGATTCCGAGTCCAAGCCCTGAATGATGCTACCCAATATGTTCACTCACGCAAAGGCAGGAGCCTTGTTCAAACTGCATTCATAAAATTCAAGTGCGGTTGCCTCGCAATGATTCAGGCAGGGTAAACGTAAACTTTTTTCTTTCCAACAGCGTGTTACGGCATGTCAGTCGTTGCAACGCTCTGCGATCTTCGCACCCTCATAGTTCCATCTGCTCCCTCTGTTCGCACGACCGGAACACGGGCTCTAAGCCGCATCCTGCGGCAATCGCCCGCGTTTTGCCATCCAGGCAAAACGTCCGGTCTTAGCGGCATCTTTCGCAGGGAACTATGGGGTGCTCGACAAGCTCGCTTATGCAATCGCCTGACCTGCCGAAAGCAGCGTCTAGAGTTAATTAAGTTTGCGTTTACCCGGCTGAGCTTTGAGAAGCCAGAAATCATTATAGAGAAGGCCATGGTCTGAGTAATCGAGATCAAATCCGGTGACTTTGCTGGTTGCATGCCGCCACGGGCCGTAAGTGAAGAGATAATCGATTTTAACGTCAGGCAGATTCTTGAAGGTAGTGTTCAGATTGGCCGAAGCGTCTTTCATTCGTTCAGACAACCATTTTATGCGGTCTGATTTGGGTCGTGAGTTGAAATCGCCGCAGAGAATGACCGGAAACTCGCTCTTTTCAACGATTTTCCAAATCTGTTCCACTTGTCGGGTCGATTCTTCAGCTTTCAGGCTGAGGTGGGCAACGAGAACCTTTATTTTGCCTTCAACTCCGAGATCGATGGTAGCTTCAAGACAGCTTCGCTGCTCATTCTTTTCGTCAGAGCGAAAAAGATTGTGGTTCTTGTGTGCCACAATCGGAAATCTTGAAACGATGGCATTGCCCTGGGTCGCCATTTTGCCGAACAGGCCACGTTTGAGGTTCTGGGCGTATACGTGATGAAAACCGAGATATTCTGCTATGAATTTGGGCTGGTTTTTGAACAGAACGCGCAGGTCGCCACTGGCAATTTCGGTAAAACCAATGATATCGAGGCGGTTGTTTTTTACCAGTCTGGCGATGCCCTTCAGTTTCGAAGGTTTGCCGACTTCATTGAGTCCGCCGGTGTTTTCGCCGCGTGCATGCGCAATGTTGTAACCGCCGACCCTGATTTCCTTCCGGCTGCTTTCTGGCTTGAGTAAAGCCTTGACCGGAGCCTGGTTTAAAGATTCTGCCGTTTTGCTGACCTTAACCGGCTCATTGGCAAAAGGTGAAGCGGCATTGGCGGCTGACTGGCAGAAAAAGCACAGCAGGGCAATCAGACTCACGCAAAATATGCGCATGTTCATGCTCCTTGGTATTTAAGTCTATTAATAATATACCTTTGATCTGAATATCAGTTTAAAAAATGTTGAGAAAGTTGCGGCGCAGCGGTACAATTGGAGCTAATTTCTGGAGTTGCGGAGAACCTCATGAAAAACCGTCTGTTTTCCTTAGTCAGAGAAAGCTGTGCCCGTGTGGCCGGTCTGGCTCGCTCAGTCAGCATAAATCGCGACCTTATTGGTGACTATGTTACCTCTCTGCCCATCGAAAAGGCGCTGAACCCTGTGATGGATACGGAAAATCATTTTTGCGACGACTCCGAAGCAGCGCTGGTCTATTTCCTTGTTCTCGACTGCATAAATTTCGGTTCTGGTTGGTTCAGTGAGCTCGACCTTGAGTCAGGTTGCAGCAATGGTTATTTCACGATTGCTTCGCGCCTGAAGCGCGATTTCATCGCCAGGGGAAACTATTCGCCAGGCTTTTTGCAGCAGATGAGTGCCGAAGAATGTTGCCGTGTTTTCGGCCAGCGCCCCGATAACCCCGCAGCCTTTCAGCTGATGACACTTTTCGCCGCCGCCATGCGTGATTTTGGCGATCTGCTGCAGCGCGATTTTTCGGGCTCGTGCCGTGAACTGGTTCTGGGGGCGGGCAACTCCGCGGCCGAACTTGGCGCCAGGCTTCTCAAAATGCCATTTTATCGTGACATTTTTCCTTATGCGGGTAGAGATGTCTATCTTTTGAAGAGAGTGCAAATAACTGCTTCTGATCTATATATTGCTTTTAACGGCAGCGGCTATGGCAGGTTCGATGATATCTGTGATCTGACCATTTTTGCAGATAATCTGGTGCCGCATGTGTTGATGCTTGATGGTATTCTTCAATACAGTGATTCACTCGCCGCTGCGATTGCTTCTGGACAAATGCTTGTCTCTGGTTCCGATGCGGAAATTGAAATGAGGGCCTGTTGTGTGCATGCAGTTGAACTTATGCGCGAAGAACTTGCCATACGAAATATCTTGGTCAGTTCTCAGGGGCTTGATTACCTGCTCTGGAACCGCGGCCTCGACGAAAGATACGCCAGAACCCCTTCGCATGTTACCAGATGTGTTTTTTATTGACAGAGATAAAAAATGGCCGCTGTCGGCGGCCATTTTTATAAAGAGAGAGAACAGATGGAGGTTGAGGTTATTTTAAGTAGGTTGGTTGCGGAATGTTAGCGGTTTTTGCTTCCGGGCGGAATTCTTCGCCGAAGGTCATCACCCGGTCATTCTGACGCGGGTCGGTGGGGGCATACATAGAAGCTATGAACTGAAAGAGGCTGCCAGCGCTGAAGTTTTCATGAGAAAGCGCCAGCCCTGAGCAGAGAGAGGCCATTACCAACAGAATTATCAAGGTAGTTTTCTGCATACTTCATTCACCAGCTTTTGTTCTGTCTGATTTATATCAAGCAAGACATGTACCACTTATTCGACATTTTTTACACAAAAATTTAGCTGAAAATGGCCAGTTTAAAGGTGTTGAGATAGCAGTATGGTGAAAAAAAGACTCGTTGTGCCGAAATTTCAGCAGCTCATTGCCAGTTTTTAGTTTCAATACGAAAATTGGGGGTGGTCAGTAATGCAGATTTTCCCCTGCCAGAGGTTTTGCGTTGTCATTTCGGTTTCGAGCAGTTGCCGGAAATCAGTTTCGGTTATTCCGCCCCATCGTGGTGCTATAAGAAAATCGGTCGGTACCCGGTTCAAAAAGCGTTCTATGTAAACATCAGCTGACAGGTGGCTTATGAAACGGGTGAGTAAAGAAACATAACTTGCCGGGGTATGAAGCTTAAACGCTTCAGGAGAATTTTGATACAGGTCTGCTGCAATGGTATCTCTGACAATCTGGAGGTGGTGCAGTTTGACAAAGCGGGTCTGAAATTCAGATACTATTCTGGCGCTGTTTTCAGGAGCCTGCGGGCTTTCTTCGGGCAGTCCGAAGATCAGGTGAACACAGTTTTCAATTCTGGCCTGTTTCAGCCTTGCAAGAGCGCTGAGAGATGTTTGTACGTCGTGGCAGCGATTAATTTTTTGCAGAACTCTATTTTCAAAAGATTCGATTCCCAGTTCGATTCTCAGATAAGTTTCATCGGAAATTTTCCTGAGCAGTTCGACCACATCTTCGCCCAGACAGTCAGGTCTTGTTGCGATAACCAGACCTTCAATTCCTTCGACTGATAATGCTTCCCGGTAGAGGCGATGCAGAGTCTCGATCGGTGCAGAAGTGCCTGAAAATGTTTGAAAATAGGCAAAGAAACGATTACAGCCGTAGCGGCTTGAGAAAAATCTGATGCCCGTCTGCAGCTGCTCCCTGACCGTTTTCTCGGCGGTAACATAAAATGGCGAAAAACTTCTATTACTGCAATAGATGCAGCCGGTGGTCGAAAGTGTCCCATCGCGATTCGGGCATGAAAAACCGGCATCGACGGGAATTTTCTGAACCCGCCCGCCAAATGTTTTCTGGTAATAATTGGCGGCTGAATTAAACAGAGGTTTGTTCAAAATTTATACATGGTGTGGTCGCAGGCATGGTTGAGCGAGCTGAGCAGGCTGTCGATGCTGCGCAGAGAATCGAGAAGAATGATGCTCTCGAAGGGGTCGTGCTGGCTGGTTTTGATTCGATGCAGCAGGTTGCTTCTGGCGGCCCGGTTAAGCATTGCCTGACTGTAAACCTGTTGCGAGATGTCCTCGGCTTCCTTTTCGGTCAGCTTTAGATTTCCCATCAGACAACCATAGATTTCCATGATGCGTTCCATGCAGAGATGAAGTTCTTCTCTGGCTTCGACTGTCAGTGATTTGCTGTTTTCAGACTGTTCGGTCAGCAGCGACATGAATTTTTCAAGCTGAGAAGAGACAATTTCGAGATCCTTGCTCAGATATATGGCTCTGGTAACCTGTCGGCTGAGGTTTTCGGGCAGATTTTTCTGGGCCAGAGCGATCAAAAACCGGTTGAGGTCACGAGTTATTTCATCGCGCTGTTTTCGCAGCGAATCAATACTGCTCGTAGTCGAGGCGATTTCATCGATATCGCTTTCCTGATTCTGCAGCAGTTCATTGATTTTGGCAAATTTCTTTTTCATGATGTCCGCAGCGACTTTCAGCTGAGCTTCCGCCTGGGCAATGGCGACGGGAGGAGTGGCAAGAAAACGCTTGTCGAGATTGGTAACGGTTGCTATTTCTTCTTCTGATTGTGGCAGGATCAGCAGCACTGCAGAGCGCAGAACTCCTGTCAGGGGTAGAAAGACCATGACGTTAACCAGGTTGAAGAGAGAATGGGCATTGGCAACCTGGCGCAAAGAGTCTGCAGAGGTCAGCATGATCAGCTGGCAGTAATAATGCAGAACTGGGAGAACCAGAAGAGTGCCGAATACATTGAACATGGTGTGAGCAAGAGCCGCTCTCTGCGCGGCACGCGATGCGCCAAGGGCCGCAAGAACTGCAGTTATGCAAGTGCCGATGTTGTCACCGAGAATGATCGGAACCGCTGCCATAAGAGCAAGGTGGGGGTCATCACCGAAAGCGCCCGTTCCCATAAGGCTCATGGTCAGACCGACGGTTGCCGAACTGCTTTGAACAATCAGTGTGACGACAAGGCCGGCAAAAACGCCAAGAAAGCGGTTGTGAGAAAGGGCGACGAAAATCTGTTTGAAGGTTTCGTGCTCACGGTAAACTTTCAGGGTATCGCCCATGAATTTCATACCGAGAAAAAGCATGGCAAAGCCGAGCAGAACTTCGCCCCATGACCGATTCTTGCGGCTTTTGCAGATCATGATCATGGTGCTGCCAATTGCCAGAACCGGCCAGGCAAGGTCGTCAAGCTTGAAAGCAATCAGCTGTGCCGTTACCGTAGTACCAATGTTGGCGCCAAGTATGACGCCGATGGCCTGGGTCAGGTTCATCAGGCCGGCGTTGACGAAGCCTACAATCATGACGGTTGTGGCCGAACTGCTTTGAATGACCGCTGTCACGGCAAGGCCTGTCAGCATTGCTGTTACCGGGTTGCGCGTCAGAGTCGAGATTATCGTTTTAAGGCGGTTTCCGGCAATCATCTGCAGACTGTTGCTCATCATATTCATGCCAAAAATGAACATCCCCAGAGACCCGGAAAATATTGCAAAACTGTCGCAGGCCTTTTTCCCGTAAATCAGGTGAATTGCGGCCAATGCTACCAGGAAAATAATCAGCAGCAGCCATTTGGCGGCCAGTTTAAGATTTCGACGTGTGTTTTTGTTGAGCATCCGCTTCTCCGGTTCAATTTTTGCGCAGTGAAAATAAAAAGTGCAATCTAAGCAATTAATATGCCAAGGTTAGTGTTGCTCAATTTCGCTTTTCAGAAGGTTAAGGTCTTCGGCAATTTCGTTGAGAAGCTTTTTAAGCTCAGATATATGGACCACAGCCTGGTCAAACTTGCCGTCGCGACTCAAAAATTCAATTTCTCTGGCCAGTTCGAAAGCATTGGGAGCAGCCAGCATGCCGGCAAGCCCTTTGATAGAGTGCGCCGTTTCGCGCAGGCGTTCACAACTGCATGTGCTGACACAATCTTCGAGATCCTTCTGCAGTATGCCGGAACGTCTCTGAAAGATTTCGTTTATCTGAAGAATGTTTTCGGGTTTTTTCAGAACGCGCAGCTCAAGTTCACTGCGATTAATCTGTCTGAGGCCGCTGGCCGGCGCTTTTACGATAATTTCTTCGATTCTGGCCGGCTTTTCTGATGTTTCGGCATTTCTGGTCGCGAAAAGTTCAGAAATGGCTTTAAGCAGGTCTTCCGGGAAGTAGGGCTTGCTGATGTAACTCTGCGCACCTGCATCTCTGGCCATGTTTTTTTCCTGTTCAGAAGCGAAGGCACTGATGGCTATGACAGGAATTTCTGCGACTGAACCGGTCATTTTGCGGATTTCTTTGAGGGCAGCGATGCCATCCATGCGCGGCATCTGAATATCCATAAGAACAGCATCAAAGACATTGTTTTTAAGCGCTGTGATGGCCTCAACGCCATCACTTACGCATACCGCAGTGCCGTTAAACTTTTCGATTATGGAACTGGCCAGGAAAAGATTTATTTCGTTGTCGTCCGCTATGAGAAAATTAAGGCGGCGGCCGTCTCTAATGAGGCTTATTTCTGCAGGTGCTTCGGGAAGCGGGGCTGTCGCAACAGATTTTACAGTTACCGGGATCGAAACCTTGAAGGTGGTGCCTTCTTCGACGTTTGCTTCTACCTTGATTCTGCCGCCCATAAGGTCAATCAGCTGCTTGCTTATCGACAGACCCAGACTGCTGTCACGTTTTTCGTCTTTTACATACGGGTCATTGAAAACAAAGGCGCCAAAAAGATTTTTCTGCATCTGTTCAGAATTTCCTGCCCGAGAGTCGGAAACGGCAAATTCAATGACACAGGCTGACTGTGAGGTTTTTTGAAGTGAGGCATTTAACTTTACTTCACCGTGGTGAGCGAATTTGATGGCATTGGAAAGCAGGTTCAGCAGAATCTGGCGAATGCGGTCAGGGTCTGAAATCACCATTTCCGGAACATCGGGGTTGATTTTCAGGACGATGCGGACAGACTTTTTTTCGGCCTGAAACTGAATGATCTCGACAAGATCTTTCAGCAGAAGATGTAGATTGAATTGAACCGGGTTGATGGTGAGCTTTCCCGATGCTATCTGCGCCAGGTCAAAAATGTCGTTGAGAAGTGTCAGCATCGATTTGCTCGAAGATCTGATAAGTTCGAGCATATGTTTCTGGCGATCATCGGCGCAGTTCGAAGCGGCGAGCTCAGTCAGGCCTATGATTGCTGTCATCGGGGTCCTGATTTCATGGCTGGCATTTGCAAAGAAGCGACCTTTGAGGGCGTTGGCTTCTCTGAGGCGCGATTCGATTTCACGGTGCATAGTAATGTCATGCAGAATCAGTAAAAGGGCTCTTTCTCTGTTAAAGTCCATGATTGCGCCAGTGACTTCGGCCGAAAAAACTTCGCCATTCTGCTTTCTGAACTCACGTTCATGCTTGAACATTTTTTTTGAAGCACTGTGCCATGAGTTGGTCAGATTGCGTTTTCTGGTTGGCATAAGATCGAAATAGTTCATGCCGATCGCTGACTGGGTCAGCTGAAACTGGCGCAACATACTCTGGTTGGCTTCAATTATTTTCAACGTCACAAGAGAAACGACGAAAATGCTTTCGGGGGCATTGTCAAAGAGAGTTTTGAAGCGGTTCTGGGCAACTTCGAGCGAGCGCATTGCTTCTGCAGTTCTTGTAATGCCGTTAAGAATGACCACAAAGATGATGACAATAAGAAGGATTACCATCAGCACCCAGATCTGATTGTTACGAACATTTGATTCCATCAGCATCAGAACCTTGCTGTTGAGGGTCTGTAAAGGCTCGATCCCGAGCAGGTATCTGGAAGCCTCGAGTTCCGGAAACTGCAGTTCAGGAAAATCTTTGAGGGGAGAAATGCTTCTGGCTGAACTGTTGGTGATGGCAACTCTGCGGCCAAGGTAAGAGTAGTCACTCGAAAGAAAAACCGTTCCGGTAGCGTCGATAATCATGGCCGGATGATACAGTCGCAGAGTTTTGTCGAGGTCGTCAAGATTACGCTTGACGGCACAAACTCCTATCACCTGGCTATCGGGCCCATATATCGGATAGCTTGAATAAAAACCCAGGGTGCTGGTTAAAACACCAATATCTATCTGGACTCCCGGTTTCCCCAGGGAGGCAGACTTGAAATAATCGCGGAAGGAGAGGTCTTTGCCAATAAAAAGGTGCTCAAGATCCGATGACGCATGCACTATACCTTTCATATCCATTACGTAGCAGATTGCGCCTGGATTGTTGGCGGTAAAGTTCTTTAAATAACGGTTCAGGCGCTCCAGATTTTCTGGAGCACGATTGATAAAATAATCTGACATGACGGGAGCCGAACCCATGATTACCGACGAGGTTGAAGCAAAGGCGAAACGCTGGTCGACAATCTTGGAAAGCAGTTGAATAGCCTTTTCAAGGGTCAGGGTTGCGTGCTGGTTTTGTTGCAGAGCCATCGAATGCGACAGTCGCAGGCCAAAGACAGTTACAAAAATGATAGAAATAAATATGACGCCCGGAGCTATACGGCTGAAAGATGTCTGCGCGGAATTTTTTGCCGGCTGTTCGCGGAAATATCTGGCAATGATAACCATTGCTGAAATGCTTATCAGAATCAGCAGATCGAGGTGCAGAATAAGATAAAGTGTCTGGTCAGTTAATTGCATCAGGTGCTTTTCTTTGGTTGCTGAAGCCAGATGCAGAAACTTCTGAAGCACTACTGCGCCAATTGCAAGCAGAAAACTGGAAGTCGCGAGCCGGCGGTTTTCTGTTGCCAGTTTCCGGGCCAGTTTCAGGCCAGCTATCAGGGCGGCACATTTGACTACCAGAAAAATAGCTATCAAGCCTGCGTGAGCGTGTCCGTCGTTAACCAGGTAAAACCCTGTGATAATTGCTGTCAGCGGGATGTGTAGAATATATGCCGGCAGTGTTTCCTCTTCACTGAACCAGGTTTTCCTGAAAAACTCTGTGATAAAAAGTGCGCCGGCGAGACGTATTAAAGCTTCGAGCCAGAGAAAAATGCCATCGGGGAACAGAGAATCGAAGGCCATGAGAATTCTGCTCAAGCCTGATGCAAAAACTCCGAGGATCAGCCAGTTCAGTTTCAGCTGCTCTTTTATGGCTGAAGGGGTCGAATTGAGAAGAGCGCTGAGAATTATCAGAAATACTCCGCCGAGATAGACGTAGTAGCCTGGCAATAGAAGAAAAATGTCAGATAATGCGAGCATGCGAATCAGCTTTTAAGTTTTGTTCAGAAAAGCTGGAAGCCTGTTTTTTTCTTGATAGTTACAACAATTGCTGCGAACGAGCCGAGCAGGCAGCCAGCTCCGAGAATGAGAAAAAGAAAACCCATAGCACCGAGAGCTGCGCCGGCAAAGCCATAAATGTAATTTTCCCAGTTTCTCATAGTTCCTCCAGTTATTTCGTCGTACAGCTTATGTTTTTTTTTGTGAAAAAGCAACCGAAAATCATCTGTTGGTGCTTAATTGACAACCGGTTAAAATCAAGTTTCGGCAAGACTGTCGAGACGGCGGAAAATTATTTTTTCTGCAATCTGGCCGGGTTTGAACTCTTTCTTCAGCAGTTCATAAGCTTTTCTGGCTTTGTCGTGACTGCCACAGGTAAAAATATCGATTTGCACTGCCAGATGCTCCGGCCAGGTATGCAGAGTGATGTGAGATTCGGTTAGAAGAGCTGCTGCCGTATAACCGGAGGGTTTGAACTGATGTGATCTTATCATGACGCAGCTTAGACCACTGGTTTCAATGGCTTTCTGCAGAATCATTTCGCCGGTATGACTTCGTTCAAGCAGCTCTGGCTGGCAGTTGCTGAAATCGGCAATTATATGAATTGAATCAGGTCTGGTCATCTGCATCGGTTTGTGTGCTTTAGAGGGCCCATTTTTCCCAGCCTTCTTCGTAATATGATTTGACAACATGTGTGTCGATAGTGTTTACATCAGTTTCGATTCTGGCGATGTCGGGAGGGAAGCTGTTCATAACTTTGATGAAATCGTTGTTTACAAATCTTGCCGGCACGCCAATTTCGATATTCTGCCAGTTGAAGGGAGCATTCGAAGCCATGACAAATCCCCAGCTGCCAAATGACGGAACATAGCAGTGATAAGCTTCTGGCTGTAGATAAACAGTTTCAGAGGCTGTTTCACTCTTGAAGAGAGGGTTCTCGATGGCGGCGAAGGTATTGTAGATGCACCAGAAAGCTTTATGGGCGTAGAGTGGTGAAGTCGCCTGGGTTACAATCTTGCCGCCGCGCGCAAGTTTCCCGGCCAGCAGGCGATAAAAGGTTTTTGAATAGAGACGGCTGAGCGACAGGTTATCGGGGTCGGGCAGGTCGATGATGATTACGTCAAACATTTCCTGAACATTTTCGAGATACTTCCAGGCATCGTCATTGACGATCAGGGTTTTGGGGTTGCGCATCGAGTCTTTGTTGAGATCTCGCATCAACAGATTGTCGCGGGCGAAAGTCGTTATGGCCGGATCGATATCGACAATGGTGATCTTTTCAACTTCGGCGAACTTCAGTATTTCGCGGGCGGCCAGGCCGTCTCCGCCACCGATAACCAGAATATTGCGGCGCGAATGGGCTGAAGCCATTGCTGGAAAAACAAGAGCCTCGTGATAGCGGTATTCATCCTGGCTGCTGAACTGGATGCTGCCGTTGATGAACATGCGAATGTCATTTTTGGTGCGGGTAACAACGACGC